>JBPCVX010000264.1:0-8276 GCA_051010095.1 Hyphomicrobiales bacterium | reverse complement strand
TTGCTGAATATTCGCAATGCGGGGAGAGACCCCTGGATCGAACATTCCATTTTTTCGCGCGATCGATCCACTTGCAAGAAGTCCAAGCATTTCAAATGCGATTGACGAACCAATCGCTGCTGAGATGCAAGCGGTATCGTAATGGGGAGTAAGCTCCATGAGATCCGCTCCGACAAGGTTCATACCGCACAATCCATCAAGGAAGTCCCTGACCTCTCGCACAGCGAGACCGAATGGAACAGGCGCCTTAGCGGATGGTAAAATTCCGCAATCAAAAATGCTCGCGTCCACCGACAGATAGCAGGGCATATCCCCGATTGTATTGCGCACTTCTTCAGCAACATCACGAGGTCTGCGTGACTGAAATTCCCGTGCTGAAATCACGGTCATTCCGGTTTGCTTGGCAAATTCCAATCCCGTCAAACCTTGCGCGCGCACGCCGATCTGAGCAGATTTCTCAGGATCAATGAGACCCTTCACAGTGGCCAGGCGCAAAAAGCCACGATTCGTTAGCCGCGGACCAAATCGGTCACCATTCGATCTGTGGTGGGCATCCAAATGGATAAATGCAACTGGGCGTTCTCCACCTAATGAGAGCCCCTTCAGCATTCCGTAAGTTGAAATTGCCTCGCCACCTAACGAAAGTGGAGTTACGCCCGCGAGCGCAAACTTTTTATAGACATTAGAGATTGCGGTGATGTCGGCACCAATTTGGCCACGGCGTCCGTGAAGAGTTGCATCACCCCAGTGAACTACAGAACAGGCTTTAAACACATTGATGCCTGTTGCCCCGTGAATTTCACCCTGTCCTGCAGAAGCATGGCGTACAGCATGTGGTCCCTGACGTGGACCAGATAAATCAAAGCTTTTTGATTGATCAAACGGAACACCAACGCAGACTATATCAACGTTAGAAAGGTTATTAGTTACGGGCGTTTGAAACATGCCTTCGTTGAAGAGCTTCTCCCGAGGCTCGGCTTGAATGCGTTCCAAAAGAGGACCAATAGATGGTGCTTCTTCGCAGCGCGAACTATCTTTTTGGCGAATATTGCTCGATAGCGTCAATGCGAGGTCTGTATATCTCGCAATTTTAGCATGATTGATCTTTGACAATTAGAAACCCCAGTAATCGCTTTGGTCAATATGCGGACCTGCAACCATAAGCACGTATGAAACGTGCATGTGTAAAGCGAGCAATTTTCATATGGCTGATGAATTTGCTTCATATGTGTATAAAATTTGCATTTAGGAGCAAAAAATAGGATTTTTACGCAAATTTTTAACATCTTTAGAGATTTTTAGAACTGACGATCACGCAGAGTTCGCTTTTTTTTGTAGATTTCAAATCAAGAAACGCCCAGTCTTCTGCAACTACGGGTGACTGATCTAACGGTTACACACTCATTTTATGCATGATTAGATCCGCCATGATTGGTTTTTTCCCAGTAAAATGGCTTAAAAATAAATTGATAAACCGCATACCAAGAAGCAAATGAAATAAGCATCCAATAAATAGGTATGAACAGTATTTGCCAATTAAGCTGTTTCAGATTTCTTCGGCGCACAGCAATCCAACCCATCGCCATATTCACAATGAAACCAAACAATAAAACCCATAGTTGTAGCGGGCCGATCGCCCGATCCATCCATCCGTAACTTTGCGATACAAATTCACCATGCGAAAGCTTATACAAAGCCACCCCAAGAAACACCGGATACCCAATTGCAGATACAATTATTCCGAATAGAATGATCTGAACCGCGAGTGACTTAATAATTCCAAGTTCGCGCAACAAGTTTAAGGGTTCGCGGGTGTGCACCAACCAAGTTTGTAGCCAACCTTTAATCCAACGCGATCTTTGTTTGATCCACGCACCTAACGTTGGTACTGCCTCTTCACAGGTTACCGAACCAAGAACACCAACTTGGTAGCCAAGGCGGGCAAGCCTAACCCCAAGGTCCGCATCTTCAGTAACGTTATAAGCATCCCAGCATCCAGCGTCGCACAAGGCTTCGATTTTAAAGTGATTGGATGTTCCTCCAAGAGGTACTGGCAAACCAAGCTGCACATTTGCAGGGAGAAACGCATCGAACAAACTTGCGTATTTGATTGCAAACTGCCGTGTGAGCCAATTCTCATCGGTATTGTAGTAGGCGAGCGAAGCTTGCAAGCAAACAAGCTCTGGTGGTCCCAAACCGAACTCGTGAATTGCTTTTCTGAGTTGCTGCGGATCGGGCCTGTCTTCTGCATCAAATATTACAACAAACTCACCCCTTGCGTATGGCAGCGCGAAATTCAACGCTTTTGGTTTGGTGCGTAAAGGGTGAGGTGGCACAAGCACAATCTCAAAACAGTCAGGTAATTCTTGGCTAAAAGCTGCCGTAACCGTAGCATCATCGTCGGCTTCCAAAATGAGCTTAATGTCCAAAAGTTCTTGCGGATAATCGATAGCCATTAATGCATCTGTGATATTTTTGATCATGTTCGCTTCGTGAAATAACGGCACCAGTATCGTGTAAACGGGTAATTTTTTGCCTTGAAGTAGGTTCGGTTCTGCACGCGCGGTTGATGATCTGATCGGCAAAAGAGCTACAGAACGTAAACAGATGACGCTTGCAAATAAGAGGGTGAAACAAACGCTCGCAATGTAGAGCGTTTGCGATGCTGCGATCATCAAACCTATGCAGAATGCAACGAACACACCTATCAAAGTAAACGATTGAGCTGGATAAAGTCGTCTTGATGCAGAAAGATGAGGCCAATTATCGCTCAATTAATTGCATGCATTATTAAGCAAACTCTCAGACAAGGTGGTGCGAGTGGCATCGCCAAATTCCTGCCATGTGCAGGCGCTTGAGTTAAGTTGGTGAGAAGTTGACGTCTCTGCATGTGGCGCAAAATTTGGAACAATAATAGATCTCGAGAAACCTTCTAAAGCAGTTTGTATTGGGAATTCTCCGACAACCAAAGCCTGTTTTAGTTCACTTAGGTTCCTTATCACTGCCCGGTTGGAAATATCGACTTCTGTGAGTCGTTCAAATTGGTGCTTTTGACAGTACAAATCAGCATATTCGTTAGCGCTAAGGCGCTTTGGAGCCGTTGCCGCCGCAATTGATCTCTCTCCCGTTCGCCGAATGGGGGGCGGTTCTCTTCGAGAAGTGCCTAAATGTGTCAATCAAGCTTCTCTTAAATATATAAGTGTCAAATAAAATACAACTATTAGTCATTTTGTTACACGTTTTTACTGATCAGGGGTTGTTATTGAAAATATCTACCCGCTATGCGATTTATCGCGAAAGATTACATATGCTCCGGGGGTAGCGGTTCGATACACAATGTGACAAAACCACATTGGAAGTGTGAAATTTGTATACGGTTATGATGGGTAAACAGGCTCTTTATGGATTTATCTGTGCGTTGCTGATTTTTGCGCAGCAGACAGATTCGGCTTACGCCCAGAATCAAGCGAGCCCGTCTTCGAGTCTCGTTCCCTTGTTTTGGCGAATTGACCGGGATATCGAACCACCTAATCTAAAAGACTTCGGGCAGTTACGTATCGTTACGACGGACGGTTACCCACCGTTCAATTATCGCGACGCGGCGGGAAATATGGCTGGCTTCAATATTGAACTGATGCAGGCAATTTGTTCGACCCTGCGCATTCAATGTTCGTTTGCTGTTGCGCCATTTGAACAGCTGTTTACTGCGCTCCAAAACAATGAGGCAGATGTAGCTGCTGCTTCTATATCCCGTTCTGCAACAAATTATCAACGCGCCGATTTTTCCAAGCCCTATTTTAGATCAGGCGGGCGGTTTGCTGTTCGGGTGCAAAGCTCAACCAAAGAGCCAACCCCACGTGAGTTCTCGGGCAAGCGATTGGGTGTCGTGCAAAATACTGCCCATGCAGCATATTTAAGTGCGTTCTTTGGCCGAGCAAACGTAACTGCGTTTCCAAGTCATCTTGAAGCTGCGGAAGCGCTACGAGTTGGACAGATAGACGCACTGTTCGGCGACAACATGGCGTTGAATTTTTGGATACAAGGTGAAGCGAGTCGCGATTGCTGCAAACTTGTTCCCGGCGCGTTTTGGGAGAGTTTCTATTTTGGCGATGGCGCTGGGCTTGCAACAAGACGTAATGACCAAAAGACACTCGATGTGCTCAATTATGGCCTTGATCGGGTGAAAATTTCAGGGGCTTATGACACAATTTTCCGCAAATATTTCGCCTTACCATTCGAGTAAAGACTTATCTCTCGTTGCGAAATGGAAATAACAAACACCAGATAAGGTTGCTTGGTTTTTCACTTTGGTGGTTCTTCAAACCTAAGGTCATGCCATCATGACCCGCCTCTGGCTGATCTGTGTACGTCGCAAAAAAACGATCCCAAAGAGACAGATTGAAACCATAATTTGTGTCGTGTTCACGGCGTAAAACTGAATGGTGTACGCGATGCATATCAGGGGTCACGATGAGCATACGCACTATTTTATCCAGCCTCACAGGCAATCGAAAGTTCGCGTGATTGAAAATAGCGCTGCCATTGAGTAAAATTTCGAAGAGAAACACGCCTAATGCAGGCGCTCCCAACAAGATTATCACTACAAACTTGTAAAGCATTGAGAGGACAATCTCGATTGGATGAAAGCGCAGACCGCTCGATGCATCAAGATCCCGGTCGGCATGGTGCACTTTGTGGAAGCGCCACAATACTGGGATTTTGTGAGAGGCAACGTGTTGCCAATAAATTGCGAGGTCCAGCAATATCACGGTCAAGATGACAGTGAGCCAATATGGCCATCCTAACAGGTTAAACAGACCATAGCCGTTTGCCTCTGCCCAAAACGCCACGCCAACGGCCAAAATGGGGAACAATGCCCTTAGCGCCAACGTATCAACGACCACCAAACCTAAATTTGCAAACCACCGTGTTGAACGTGGTTGTGAGCGCTGCTTGCGTGGCAGCACAAACTCAAGCAATGCCATCATAATAAAAACTCCCGCAAAGACGGAAATCCTTATGAGACCTTCGTTTTCAATTGCTTCCATGAAATTAACTTACGTTATAAAGGTGCGCTGGGATGCACATTTTCGCTCAACTTCTGGTGAGTTTTGGGAGACACAGTGACACAGTTTATTTTTTATGGTCCGAATAATGCTTCACCAACCCTTTTGCTTACCCATGGCGAGGCCGTGGGCATTGACGGCCACACAATGGCTCTCGTCTCTGAAGGCATCGCTGAGGCCGGTATTAGGGTCGCGTTGTTTGAGTTTGATTATATGCGCGAAATGAATACCAGTGGAAAAGTGCAGAAGACGCCAGATATCAAGCACTTGTGCCAAGAGTTCCGAAATGCCATGCATGCGCTTGACGACGCCCAAAAACTATTTATGGGCGGCAGAATTGCGACATTGATTGGCGGTGAACTTTTTGCCGAGGGGTTTATTCATGGCATTGTTTGCTTGGGGTATCCGTTTCATCCGCCAGGAAACCAAGAAGAATTGCGCACTGCTCACCTATATAATATGAAAGCGCCGACGCTCATTTGTCAGGGTAGTCTAGATCAATTCGGCACAAGCGACGAGATAGCAGAATATAAACTACCAAGTTCAATTTCATTTCGATGGTTGGAAGATAGTGACCATAGTTTTATGCCTCTAAAATCGTCAGTCTTTAGTTATCTTGAACACATAGAAACCGTTATCTCTGAAATCACAACTTTTATGCACGAGGCTTAAGCATGGCGCTGTTGTTGGGAATAGATACAGGCGGCACGTATACAGACTGCGTAGTTTTGGATGAGGTTGAAGGCATCGTAGCGAGTTCCAAAGCCTTAACAACACGGCATGATTTGGCGATCGGCATTGGTAGTGCAGTTGACAACGTCTTGGCTGCAAGTAAAGCAGATCCATCGCAAATCGCACTTGTGTCTCTTTCCACTACACTTGCAACAAATGCGCTTGTTGAAGGACAAGGCGGCCGGGTATGTCTTGTGCTCATTGGATTTGACGAGTCTGCGTTAAAACGTGCTGGGCTCGCGGAGGCTCTAAAAGGTGACCCGCACATCATAATCGAGGGTGGACACAACGCTTTTGGCGGCGAACAGGCTCCGCTCGACAAAGACGGTTTAGATCAAGCGTTGAACAGCATGGATGGCGAAGTATCGGCGTTTGCCGTGGCCGGGCAGTTCGCCGTGCGCAATCAGACACATGAAAACACTGTGCGTGATCTCCTCGTTGAAAAAACTGGCAAACCTGTCACCTGCAGTCATGAACTTTCACAAAGGCTGGATGGTCCCCGCCGCGCGCTCACGTGCGTTCTCAATGCCCGGCTAATCAACCTCATTCACCACTTAATTTCAGCTGCATCATCACACTTTGAAACACGCGGCATCAACGCACCCCTTATGGTGGTGCGCGGAGACGGGGCTCTTATCTCAGCGGAGTTCGCAAAATACAAACCAATCGAAACCATACTTTCTGGCCCTGCGGCAAGTTTGGTTGGAGCTGCGTGGTTAAGTGGTGAGAAAGACGCACTCGTATCAGATATCGGCGGCACAACAACCGATTACGCCTTCTTGCGCGACGGCAAGCCACGCCTTGACCCACAAGGAGCAAAAGTCGGCGGATGGCAGACCATGGTGGAAGCTGTTGCCATGCGCACCATTGGTCTTGGCGGAGACAGCCAGGTGCATGTGGTGGAGGATGGGTTGAAAAGCCGGCTCGTACTAGGCCCCCGCCGTCACGTGCCCCTAAGCTTACTTGCCCAGGATGTTGGCGAGTTGGTGCACGACACTCTTGGCCGACAGCTGAAAGCCCCCCGCGTTGAGGAGTTTGATGGCTTGTTTGCTTTCGCCGTTGGCCGCACAACAGCATATGAAGGCTCTCTCGGTGATGGCGAGCGCAAATTATTGGATATGCTGGATTCCGGTGTTATGCCTGTTGCAGGTTTGCTAAAGGCCCGCACGCTGATAAGCGCGCTCGATCGATTGGTAAGCCGCGGTCTGGTTATGATTTCGGGTGTGACCCCTTCAGATGCGTCTCACGTCTTGGGCAGACATGATGCTTGGGATACAGAAGCAGCTAGAAAAGGGCTTTCGCTCTTAGCGCGACGCAAAAACAATGCAGGCCTCGCAATCGCAGATAATGCAGAGGCGATGGCACAATGGATTCTTGACACACTTACCCGGCAATCATCACAAGCACTGCTTGAGGCAGCCTTGCAGGAAGAAGGCATTGACCGTGATACATTAGCAACTTTCTTGCTTGATGAAGCAGGACGGACAAGGTCATCAATCGTAAATCTCGATTACAAAGTGAACTTACCTGTTACGGGATTGGGTGCGTCAGCACATATCTATTACCCAGCGGTAGCAGAGGCACTCAATACGAGTGCGATTGTTCCAACCCATGCAGACGTTGCAAATGCCGTTGGCGCGGTCGTTGGCAGAGTGAGTGTTTCATTGGAGGCTCGAATTGAGCAGCCGGAGGAAGGAAAGTTTAAAATTTTCTCATCTGCATTCGCCAACCCGCCACGTTCTTTCACGAATTTCAACAAAGCTATCGAGTTTGCGCGCTCAACCCTGGAGGAAGAAACGCGCGCCCAAGCTCACGCGGCAGGAGCCGGTGAGATTGAATTCACCGAATCGCGCGAAGAGAAAACGTCAACTATAGAAGGACAAAGCGTGGTGATTGAAGCACGGCTTGTTCTCACAGCCTCCGGCCGCCCACGCATAACGGGATAAGTAATCCATGGATGACACTCTCAATAGCCGCATTCTCAAAGAACATGAAAAAGAGAATTACAGCGTTCTGGCTGATTTATATAAGCAAGCTGGCGAAATGGCGGAAGCGCACGACGAAATTGATGAAGCCTGTTTCTTTTTCACCACGGCCTACGTGTTTGCGCTCGACACGGGACAGACTAGCTTGTGCGCTGATCTGCATGAGAAACTCCTAAATTATGGCCGCGAGGAATAATCCTATTGAAATTTGTTCGCACGGATAAAGAATTGGAGTGCCCACAAATTGATGCATATCTGCGTGGGCAAGGTACATTAGTGATGCTGCCTGACGGGATCGACGAAAATGTTTTGGCTGAAGAAGTGAAAGACGCAGACATTTTGCTTATGTGTTATACGCCGATCACCCGCCATGTGATTGAACACGCAACAAGGCTGCGTGGTATTGTGAAGTATGGGGTCGGCATCGACGCCATAGATATTCCTGCAGCTAGCGAGCACAGAATTCCCGTCGTGAACATTCCTGAATATGCCG
>JBPCVX010000263.1:0-13490 GCA_051010095.1 Hyphomicrobiales bacterium | reverse complement strand
TTCGATGCCTTTGACTTCTTCTTCACCAATATTGAGAAGGCCAACTGCCGGGGTCTTTAGACCAAACAATGACCTTGCCATTGCCTCACCCATAACCGCAAAATCCACCAATTGCTTGGAATTTGCGCCGATCGTGGCCCCCACGTCCAACACAATGCTTTCACCACGTAAAGTTGGCCAAATGGCGGCAATCGCAGGGCGCTCAATCTCCGACATCATCTTTAGAATGACCTTCGACATCGCCATTAAAGCACCAGTGTTTCCAGCCGAAACAGCAACATCTGCGTCACCGTGTTTCACAGCGTTGATAGCCTTCCACATACTTGAGGTATTGCGTCCTGCCCGCAAAGCCTGACTTGGCTTCGCGTCCATTGCCACTTGAACTTCAGCATGTATGATCTGAGAAACAGACTTTAAGCGCTCATGAGGTTCCAGCGCGGGTCTGATCAACGTCTCATCTCCAACCAACAAAAACCTTGTATTAGGATGGCGTTCAAGAGCAAGGTTTGCGCCGGGAATGGTCATCTCCACGCCCAAATCACCGCCCATCGCATCAATTGCGATCGTTATCTCTTTCGCCATCTAAATTGTCGGCCAAGCTAACAGCAGTTGTTAGGTATTCGGGCCGATTTCCCCGCACGTTTTGTTTCTAACTTCGAATCGACTGCACCACTCTACCCCATGCTGTGCGCTTCCGATAACTCATCTTTTACATTAATTTTTTTCGTCCTCAGCCTTTTGTTTTGCTTTCAATTGCTCAAGCACCGCAAAAGGATTGGGCTTTTCATCTTTTTCGCCTGCACCTGTAGCAGGCGCATATAATGATACATCGACGCCAGGTTTACGCGGATATGGATTTAGTGCGACGGCCACTTGTTCAGCAATTACCTCTCCAACATCCAATTCGTCACCCTGCAACATGTCCAACTCATCAGCGCTCTCGGGGTCGAGCACTATTTCACCATCAACAACATCATCTTTCATTGTATCAGGCTGAAAATAAACAGAAAAATCCCCTGATATCTTCTCCTCTAAAGGATCGAGCGAGACAATACAAGCCTGTTCCACCAACGCATTAAAGGTGCCGGAAACATGCACGCCGCGCCCCTTCCAGGGTTCTGCACGCATTTGAGCGAACAGCTCTTTTACCGCAATGATATTATAACGCTCAGCTAGTGCCTCGCGTTCCTCGTCAGTCGCTTCAAGTTTGAGATAAACACCCGTCTTCGGCAGCTCAGATACAGTAACTATATGGCTGAATTCATTGTGAATTTCCGCATCCCTGGATTTACCCATCATATATTATCCTGCACTTGAGGGAATTGGATGTTGCCTGCCAAAATATCTTCAATCGGTTGCTCAGAAAGAAGATCAACGGCAGAAACAACATAAGATGCAAGACGTTTGCCCTCTTTCAACCTGTTTTCATCAGAAAAAACGTTACGTGCAACGGATATTGCAAGACTTTCGCCAGAATTTTCACCTCTGTTAAGCGCATTCTCATAGGCCTGCGCACGACCATAAAACACGCGCGCCATCTTTTTGATCTTCTTGCCCACCGAAAGGTCACCAACCCCCATTTCGCGAAGGCTTTCATCCATATCGTTAAACATGCAATCAAAAACACGTTGAGCATACTCAATAGATCGATCGTCTCCCTCTTGGTTTGTGCGGTGAATGAGAAGGAAAACATGAAGCACAATCATGTCAAAGCGGCCATCCAAAGTATCGGGCACGCCGGCATCACGATAAAACGCTTCTTGCCGCGCCTGCGCCACAATCTGAGCGTAGGTGTTTTCTTCAGGTAAATCGTTGGATTTGGTAAAAATGTTGGCGAGTTTATCGAGCATTTGTCTGTCACCTGAACGTCGGGCTTATGCGTGTTAGGCCATAATTAGGGATTACACCCTAAGCCATTGCCAAACTCTTTTTGTTACGTTACCTGCGGGGCATTCGGTTTTCGCACCCCCCATGGCCGCAAACCGATGTATAGGACTATTGACGAGACCTGCAAGTAAAAGGTCATATTTTTTGGGGATAGGAATGCACATTAAGAAGATCACGGCTTGTGCTGCAATTGCTTTATTTTTGAGCGGATGCTCGCCGGTAGTAGACCATCGCGGTTATTTACCTAGAGGCGATGATTTGCAAAAGATCCAAGTCGGCATGAGTAAACAGGAAGTCCGTTCCATCTTGGGTTCTCCGTCAACTACAGCGACACTGAACACCCGGGGCGACAGTTTTTATTACATTTCCAGTACGGTGGAAAACAAAGCTTTCTTCAATCCAAACGTCACAGAACGCGAGATCGTCGCAGTGCGCTTTGACCAATATGATCAAGTTGCAGGCTTTGGCCACTACGGACTTGAAGATGGCAAGATTGTTAACTTTGCATCGCGGGAAACACCTGTCAAAGGCAAGGAAGAAAGTCTCCTAAAAGAGTTCTTCGGCAACCTTGGCAAGTTTGATCCAGGAGCAGGTGCTGGCCCGGGCAAAGGCCGGATTTAAACAAAACGCCATAGCACTCTAATCAAATTAAAAAGCCCGCGGCATGAAATCACTCCGCGGGCTTTTGTTTGCGCAGTTGCGCTATCTAGACTTGCGCCTAATGCGCAAGCACGGCCAGCAACAACAAAGCCACAATGTTCGTGATTTTGATCATCGGGTTAACAGCAGGACCAGCAGTATCCTTGTAAGGATCGCCAACCGTGTCACCTGTTACCGCCGCCTTGTGGCTTTCAGAGCCCTTGCCACCAAAATTACCGTCTTCGATATATTTCTTGGCGTTGTCCCAGGCACCACCGCCCGCTGTCATTGAGATGGCCACAAACAGACCAGTCACAATAACGCCGAGCAACATTGCGCCTACAGCAGAGAATGCAGCTGATTTGTCAGCAATCGCGCTAATGACAAAGAACACAACGATTGGCGAGAGCACGGGAAGCATTGACGGTACAATCATCTCTTTGATTGCAGCACGCGTCAGCATATCTACAGCCCGCGCATAGTCAGGTTTAACCGTTCCCTTCATAATGCCCGGTTCGGCTTTAAACTGACGGCGCACCTCTTCCACAACCGCGCCACCAGCGCGGCCCACTGCCATCATACCCATGGCACCAAACAGATATGGGAGCAAACCGCCAAAGAGCAATCCGACCACCACATAAGGGTTTTCCAGTGAGAAGTTGAGCTCAACACCTTGGAAGAATGGATATTGCTCGGAGTTGGAGATGAAGTAGTTCAAGTCTGCCGTGTAAGCAGCAAACAGAACCAACGCACCAAGACCAGCAGAGCCAATCGCATAACCTTTGGTTACGGCCTTCGTGGTGTTGCCAACAGCATCCAGCGCATCTGTGGTATTGCGCACTTCTTCCGGCAGGTCTGCCATTTCCGCAATGCCGCCTGCATTGTCAGTCACCGGTCCAAAGGCATCTAGTGCAACAATCAGACCCGCCAGTGCCAGCATAACTGTAACCGCAATGGCAATACCAAATACGCCAGCTAGGCCATAGGTAACAATGATGCCAGCGATAATCACAAGAGCAGGCAATGCCGTTGCTTCCATGGATACGGCCAAACCTTGGATAACGTTCGTGCCGTGACCAGTTTCAGATGCAGCAGCAACTGATTTCACCGGGCGGTAATTGGTGCCGGTGTAGTATTCGGTGATCACGATGATCAATCCAGTAACAACAAGACCGACAGCACCACAAAAGAACAGATCCATGCCGGTGAAAGTTACGCCACCAGCTGAAAGTTCAGTGCTCATACCAATCATCATCGACGTGATGGGGTAAAGCGCAATCAACGAGAGAATACTTGTCACGATGACGCCGCGATAAAGCGCGCCCATGATAGATCCAGAAGCACCAAGCTTAACGAAGAAGGTGCCGATGATTGAGGTGATGACACAAACGCCACCAATCATCATGGGATAAAGCTGCATGGTTGAGACCATATCAGTGCCAGCAAAGAAGATTGCAGCCAACACCATGGTGGCAACGATAGTTACCGCATAAGTCTCAAACAAGTCAGCGGCCATACCAGCACAGTCACCGACGTTATCGCCCACATTATCAGCAATGGTTGCCGGATTGCGAGGATCATCTTCAGGAATACCCGCTTCAACTTTACCGACCAAATCGCCGCCAACATCTGCACCCTTGGTGAAGATGCCGCCGCCAAGGCGTGCAAAGATTGAAATCAAGGAAGCGCCAAAACCAAGCGCTACTAGTGCGTCAATTACTTGACGGCTGCCGCCTTCAAGGCCAAGCATTTGGGTGAGAATACCATAGTATACAGCCACACCTAATAGCGCCAAGCCAGCGACCAACATGCCAGTGATTGCACCTGATTTAAACGCGATTGCCAAACCATCAGCCAGGCTCTTAGACGCTGCTTGTGTTGTGCGCACATTTGCCCGCACAGAAATCAGCATACCGATGAAGCCCGCCGCTCCTGAGAGCACTGCTCCGATTGCAAAACCGATTGCAACCAAAATGCCCAACAGCCAAGCGACAATTACAAAGATCACCACCCCTGCAATTGCGATTGTGGTGTATTGACGTGTGAGATATGCCTGCGCACCTTCTTGAATGGCGCCGGCGATTTCCTGCATGCGCTGATTACCGGCATCTGCTGCCAGAACCGATTTGGTTGCCCACACACCGTAGACGATGGAAAGCGCGCCACAGAAGATGATTAGCCAGAGTTCCAAGCCCATCATTATGTTCCTTACGACTTATTGAAGTTTGCCCCTAGACCAGCAGCGAAGTATCGTTTTTTCAGTCAAGCCCCCTGCCAGACTGGCCCTGTCCGAGGCCGTGATATGGCGCGGAACATGCCAAATCCCGCGCATTAACGCAATACGACTTTTGCGCATTGTTTAGCGGCATATATGCACACGGCATTTTGCTGAATTTAGCAGACAAAAAATTAGTTCAAAGCAGGCTTTTGCGCACGCCCTGAAAGATAAAGCCAAGCGAAAAGTAGCAATGTTATGAGTATCATAGGGAACAATGCCAAATTTACGGCATCCCATCCAAAGAGATGCAAAAGCTTGCCGGAGGATAAAGATGCAACCGCTACCGTGGCAAAAACACAAAAATCGTTGATGCCTTGCACCTTATTTTTTTCAGCAGGCGTGTAGTGATCCGTCACCATTGCAGTCGCCCCAACGAATGAAAAGTTCCACCCAACACCCAACAGAATCAAACCAATCGAGAAATTTGCGACATGCAACCCAAGAAGCGCCGCAATACCTGCTGCGGCAAGAACGAACATTCCCGTTGATATTACCTTTTCCACACCGAAGCGATTGATCAAGCCACCGGTAAAAAAGCTCGGCGCATACATTGCAATCACGTGCCACTGAATAACGATTGCCGCAGTGTCGACAGTGAACCCGCAATCGACCATGGCAAGCGGGGTTGCGGTCATCACCAGGTTCATCATCCCAAAGCTCATCATGCCCGCGAAAATGGCTACCAAAAGCCGCGGATGCCGCAAAATAACGCCGAGCGATCGGCCAGTGTCGGCGCGATCTCTTTTCACCCCATCAGGATTGTCGAGCGCCAACATCATCAACGCCGAAATAACCGCAAGGCCCGCAATAGTCAGATAACATCCGGCGAACGGGGCGTTGGGTATCAAATTCTTCGTGGAAATTACAATGGCTGGACCCAAAAAGGCCGCCGCCAGTCCGCCAATTGTGACCCACGCAATTGCCTTGGCTTTAAAACTGGGGCTTGCAAGATCAGTGGCAGCAAAACGGTAAAGCATTGAAAATGCCTGATAGGCTCCGGTCAGCACCATGGCCAGTGTGAAGGCTACAAAGCTTTCATTGAGGATCGCCAGCAAACCGCATATGGCGCTGATAAAACCAAGAAAAGCCCCAGTCATAAATCCAACTCTGCGGCCCACCTGCCGCATCCACCAAGACGCGGGAATAGCGGTAATCATGGTGCCAAACACAAACGCAGATATGGGGAGCGTTGCCAAACTTGGGTCTGACGAAAGCGCCTTGCCAATCAATCCACCAGTGGTGATCAATGTTACTGTGTGAGCACCATAAAGCGCCTGACCAAGGGCGTAGATGCGCGCATTTCGTCTCGCGCGCGGGTCATCATTCATGGAAATATCTTCAGCGGTCGTCATTGTGGCAACCTACTTGTGGCTTTTCTTCGGCACAATGGACATTTATGCATGGGCACTATGCGTCACATCTCAAATCAGCAGAGCGATCGGTTTAAGAACCATATCCGAGAAGAAAGCTAGCAAGATTGTCCCCAAGATGGTTCGTCAGGTAACCGCCTTCTTGAATAATGGCAGCTGGCAGACTGAGCTGAGCAATACGCGCAGCGATTTTGGCAAAGCCTTCTGTCGTCACATCGCCACCAAGCAGCGGATCGGCCTCATGAGCATCAAGCCCCAGAGCGATCACCAATGCGGTGGCACCGGATGCAACGATCGCTTCGCATGCCTTATCAACAGCGTTCAGCCACACTTCATCGCCACTTTTCACTGGCACAGGCAGGTTCAGATTGGCACGCTCACCCTCGCCTGCGCCATTCTCTTGGGCATACCCCCAGAAATAAGGGTAATAGGTCGAAGGGTCTGCGTGAATGGACACGGTAAAAACGTCGCCGCGATCATAAAAGATGCCCTGTGTACCATTGCCGTGGTGCACATCCACATCGAGTATCGCCACCTTTTCGTGGGTGTTTCGCAAATATTGCGCCGCGAGCCCAGAATTGGCGAGAAAACAAAAACCTCCCGCCCGCTCGGAGAAGGCATGATGGCCTGGCGGGCGGCACAGCGCATAGGCTGAAACCTCTTTTCCAGATGCCACCAATTCGGCAACAGTAAGTGCTGTATCAGCAGAGGCACGAATGGCCGCCCATGAGCCAGCACCAATGCTCGCCGCCAAGTCTGCCTGATGCCATCCCGCGCGGCCCACAATGTGGTCTGGATATTCAGCCGGCAATTCAACCGGATGCACATTGGGCACCATATAATCGGCCGCATCATCCAAAGACCGCCATTCATTCAGGCCATCGCGCAGGAATTGAACATAACGTTCAGGGTGCAACGCCAGAATATGTTCATCTCCAAACGTATCTGGCGCTGAAATTGAAAGGCCTGCTTTCTCAACGCCCGCCAGAAGCCTATTGGCGCGTTCTGGCTGCTCAGGGTGCGGTACAAGCTTGCCTTTCGCCATGAATTGTTCCGGGGCATGTGAAAACTGCGTCTCGCTGAACACCGCCTTCATTGGGAAACAAGCTCGCCATTTTGCATTTCAATAACCCTGTCCATTTGGCCTGCTAACGCAAGATTGTGGGTGGCGATAAGCGCGGACAACCCTTCCTCATCAATAAGCTTTAAGAGTTCGTCATAAACACCTTCCGATGTTTTGGGGTCGAGATTGCCCGTCGGTTCATCGGCAAGCAAAATTTTGGGCGAATTGGCGACCGCACGGGCGATCGCGACACGCTGTTGTTCACCGCCAGAGAGTTCAGAGGGGCGGTGTTGAACACGCTTGGTAAGCCCAAGACGGCCAAGCAGATCTTCACTGCGCGCGCGCGCATCCGCCTTTGAAACTCCGGCAATCAATTGCGGCATGTTCACGTTTTCAAGCGCTGTGAATTCGGGCAAAAGATGATGGAATTGATACACAAAGCCAATTTCATCGCGCCGCACTGACGTGCGTTCGTCTTCTGGCGCATCAGTCATGGTGTGGCCATCGATCACCACATCGCCCGCATCAGGCGCCTCAAGTAATCCGGCGATATGCAACAGCGAAGATTTGCCCGCGCCAGATGGCCCGACCAGAGCAACAAGTTCGCTGGGCATAAGATCCATACTGGCATCGGTAAACACATCAAGGCGCGCGCGCCCCTCACCGAAATAGCGCTGAATATTGATGAGGCTGAGAACCGGGTCACTCATAGCGCAATGCCTTTACCGGATCGAGTTTCGCTGCCTTCCACGAAGGATAAAGCGTAGAAATAAACGATAGGAACAGGGACATGGCGACAATCGCACTCACCTCACCCCATTGAATTTCAGCGGGAAGTTTGGAGAGATAATAAAGCTCAGGCGAAAACAATTCTGTGCCAACAAGCCACGAAATAAACTGGCGGATTTCCTCAATGTTCACACAGAAAGCCAGCCCTAGCGCCAGCCCTGCCAAAGTGCCAAATACGCCAATTGCTGCCCCAGTCATAAAGAAGACGCGCATAACCGCCCCGCGCGCTGCGCCCATGGTGCGCAAAATCGCAATATCGCGGCCCTTGTCCTTCACCAGCATGATGAGGCCTGAAACAATGTTAAGCGCTGCCACCAGAATGATGAGGGTCAGAATAAGGAACATCACATTGCGCTCAACCTGAAGCGCATTGAAGAATGTCTGGTTGGTGGTTTTCCAGGAAAAGAAACGCAAGTTCCCCACCGCCTGCTGCAAGGGCGCAACGAATTCATCCACTGCATCCGGGTTTTCCACCATCAATTCAATGGCGGATGCGCCCTCTTCCTGCACAAAGTAGTCTTGCGCTTCCTTGAACGGCATCAATACAAAGGTGCTGTCATATTCAGACATGCCGATTTCAAACACTGCAACAATCGGAAACGACTGAATGCGTGGCGTCACGCCAAAAGGCGTCACCGGCCCGCGCGGACTAATCAACGTTATTTCATCGCCAAGCCCAAGTCGGTGCTTTAAAGAGAGACGCACTCCGATAGCCACCCCACCGGACGTGTCGAAATCTTCCAATGTACCGCGCAGGTTTTCATTGTTGATTGAGGGCAGCTTCTTGATGTCTTGTTCGCGCAACCCGCGCACCAGAACGCCTGACGCAGTTTGCGCCGATGAGGCCATCACCTGGCCTTCCACATAAGGAATTGCGCGGGTGACACCTGGCACGGCGTTAAGCCTATCGGAAGCGCTCTCATAATCTTCAATAACGCGGCCAATGCTATAGGCGGTGAAATGGCCGTTCACCCCGAGGATTTTCCCCAAAAGTTCAGTGCGAAAACCGTTCATCACCGCCATAACGATGATCAGCGTGGCAACCCCAAGCATGATGCCGACGAAGGAAAATCCGGCAATGACCGAGATAAAGCCTTCCTTGCGGCGCGAGCCTAGATAACGCCGCGCCAGCATAAACTCAAAACCGGAAAAGGGTTTGGTAGGGGATGCCATGTGTTCAGCTCAACCTTTTAAAGAGCCACCATCTGGTTTATTGCCGCTTCAAGGCTGGCATTCTCGCGCGCGCCCGTTTTGCGGTTCTTCACTTCAACAATGCCATCCTTGAGGCCGCGCGGCCCGACAATCACCTGCCAGGGCAGCCCAATCATATCCATGGTTGCAAACTTTCCACCCGCCCTGTTGTCAGTGTCGTCATAAAGCACATCGACGCCGGCATTGGCGAGTTCGTTATAGATCTTCTGGCATGCGGCATCGGTCTCATCATCACCCGCCTTGAGGTTGATCAAACCACCTTTGAAAGGCGCAACAGTTTCAGGCCAGATAATCCCATTTTCATCGTGGCTTGCCTCAATAATGCCGCCAACAAGCCGCGACACCCCAATACCATATGAGCCTGATTGCACGGCAACAGGCTTGCCGTCGGGCCCTTGCACCAGGCAATCGAGAGGCTTTGAATATTTGTCACCAAAAAAGAAAATATGGCCCACTTCAATACCCCGCCCTTCAACTTGATCTGCACTTTCAAGTTTCGCAAATGCGTCGGCCTCATGCATTTCGTCAGTTGCTGCATAGTGGGCGGTGAAACTGTCGATTGCTGATTGCAACCCAGCCACATCATTCTGGTCGACATTTTGCTGGTTCCAGTCGATGTCCAGATAAGCTTTGTCGAAGAATACTGCTGATTCGCCGGTATCTGCGAGAATCAGAAACTCATGGCTCATATAGCCACCAATAGGTCCTGTCTCGGCGCGCATGGGAATCGCGGTTACACCGAGGCGCTGGAAAGTACGCAAGTACGACAGAAACATCTTATTATAAGAATGCCTGCCTGCCTCCGCCGATATGTCAAAAGAATAGGCATCCTTCATCAAGAATTCGCGCCCCCGCATAATGCCAAACCGGGGTCTTATTTCATCGCGAAACTTCCACTGAATGTGATAGAGATTACGCGGCAGGTCCTTGTAGGATTGAACGCCAGCTCGGAAAATGTCCGTAATCATCTCTTCATTGGTTGGACCATACAGCATATCGCGCTCATGCCGGTCGGTGATGCGCAGCATCTCCTTGCCGTAATCATCATAACGCCCAGACTTGCGCCACAGATCAGCCGACTGGATGGTTGGCATGAGAACTTCGATGGCACCAGCTCGGTCTTGCTCTTCGCGCACAATCTGCTCGATCTTTTTCAATACCCTGAAGCCCATCGGTAGCCAGGAATAAATCCCCGCACTTTCCTGGCGAATCATTCCCGTGCGCAGCATGAGGCGGTGGGAAACAATTTCTGCTTCTTTTGGATCGTGACGCAGAATGGGCATGAAATATTGACTTAAGCGCATGAGAAAACTCATCAGATGACTAGTGGATGTGAACATTTAGCCTGAAACGGCTTGATTCCAGAAGACGCCTTTTAGACCAAGCGACAGGCAAAACAAAGGCAGATTAACTTCCCTGCACGAATTGCATTAAATATGCGAAATAAAGCGAAATAAAGCATGACATAATGAAATCAAGCCGCTATGTTCACGACCAACAAAAACAAGAAGACATATGGTCCGATCTAAAAAAGCACAGGGGCGTTAAGCCAAAAAAATCCGTGTTATTGACGACCCAAGTCCAGGGAGGAACAACTTCAGGCGCAGTTCTTTTAGAATGATGCAGCCGCCCCGGAAACGAGGCCAAGAAGTTTGACAACTATAAAGCAAGGTCCTAACGGACTTTGCTTTTTTGTTTGCCTAATGCCAAAGAATGAGCGCGCCGCTATTTGCCACCTGGAATAAATGAGAACGTATTCAACGTGATCAATTCATTCACCCGCACATAGTAGAAAATGGAGAACACGATTGCTGCAATAACTGTTGTGATCGCGAATTTACGCAAAAGCCGCGGTGTCTTGGGCGAGCTCGGAGCGTGACCAGTTTCCACACTCTCGCCCTCTTCATGGGGAGAATGCGCACCCCAGGGTAAAACGGTAAAAAGCACCAACCACCAAATAATGAAGAAGAAGGCAAGCGCGCTCGTAAGAGACATTATGCTTGCTCCAGTTCCACCAACGTGCCGCAAAAATCTTTCGGGTGTAAAAACAAAACCGGTTTTTTGTGCGCGCCGATTTTTGGATCTCCATCGCCTAAGATGCGCGCACCCTCCGCAACCATATGGTCGCGCGCTGCGATAATGTCGTCAACTTCGTAACAGATGTGATGAATGCCCCCAGATGGGTTTTTTTCCAAGAATCCCTTTATTGGCGACCCCTCACCCAACGGTTCAAGAAGCTCAATTTTTGTGTTCGGCAGTTCAACAAACACCACGGTTACACCATGATCAGGTTCAGCTTGAGGTTCAGACACATCTGCACCCAACGTATCTTTGTAAACAGCGATTCCCGCCTGCAAATCCGGCACTGCGATTGCCACGTGATTGAGCCGTCCGAGCATTATCATTCTACCTTTAAATGTGCACCAGTTCTCTACACCACCATATACGCGCATTGCGTGGCACATGGTCAATCGCCGCACGTATTTTCTCCAATCGGGGCAACGATCAGTATGTCGATGCGTTCACAAGTCGGGCAATCATGCGGCCCCTCGCCTCTGGTTCCTTCAGCCCGCGGGGGTGGAAGATGTGCCTGTCGAGAAAATATCCGGTCAAAGCAAATCCAGCTTCTACATCGCTGATGCTGGCAGACGCTTTTCCGATCACAAAGCCAGGTAGTGCGAGCATTTTATCTTGATAGGGGTCTCCTGCCTCCCGGCTCACCGCTCGACCAGATTTAGGTGACACATAAATCAGGTCATTCTTGACGCCTGTTGCAGCACACGTTGCAAGATCGAGCCCAAACCCAAGTTCTTCAAGCAACCCGAGCTCCCATCTCACCAATAATGGTGGCCAAGGTCCCTCAGCTAAAAGCGTATCGAGAACAATCTCGAATGCATCGTAAAGTCTGGCGTGTTGTTCGCGCTCGGGCAAAAGCTGGGTGAGTGCGGCTAATGTTGTAAGGGCTGCCAACCGCACTGGATCATCAATAAGTCTTGCAGCATTCATTTGCACCGGTTCGGCGGTAAAGGTTCCCAGATGCTCAGCCAATCGAGCACGCCATTGCACTTGCAGAACATTGCCGGTTTGCAACACCGGGCGCATGCGCTTGCCTCGCCCGCCGCGCACCAACCCCATCCAACGCCCTTGACCGCGGGTAAAAAGCTCCAACACCGCGCTGGTTTCACCATGCGGTCGCGCTGAGATAACATATCCTTTTTCGGCCCAATTCATGGGTCGACTATATCAGGGATTAAAGTTTCTTGTGACCGCTTAGTGCGATATCATCAAGCAATTCTGTGGTTGAAACACCTGTGGTTCGAGGCAAATAGGTAACAGCGCAAATATCGGAAAATTCGTCGAACTCCCCTGCCCAATCATCTCCCATCACCAGCATATCTGCCTTGCTTTGCACGATGTAGTCGCGCTTAAGCTCCATCGCCTCTTCAAAAAAGCAGGCATCGACGGCCTTGCACGCCATCAAGATTTCCATGCGTTCATGCTGGTTGTAAATGGGCTTGCGACCTTTCTTCTGAGCGCTGAACTGATCAGTTGAAATGCCGACCGTCAGATGAGCGCCCAGTGCTTTGGCGCGCGCCAGCAATCGCACATGCCCAAGATGGAACAAATCAAATGTTCCAAAGGTAATTACACGTTTGTCAGATGTCACAAATTCGCCTTCAAACTGCTGCGCATCGCCATAAGTTGTTCATGCATAACAGAGGCACGGGTGTTATCGCCAGCCTTTTTGAAACGCAAATAATTGCGAATATTAGTGACAACCGCCCGATAGGAAACAACGGTGCCAATATTCGGTGTATCAGTTGCAGCATGGTAGTCTGTCACCGGCACGCGCCATTCGCCATAATTTTCCGTGAGATAAAGGTCCTGGTCACCGGGCACCAAATACGTTGCCCCTCCAAACTCCATAGGCGCAAGTTTAAAAGGCGAATTCGTCCACATATTACGATCTGTTCCATGATAGACCGTGCCGTCATGTGCGAAGTGCACAAAGATGTCGATGGTAATCGCACCCTTGAATTTGATCGTGTACTTCAGTGGTGCACCCGCATGACCTGCCAAATACGGATTATAACGCGCCAGCTCTGGCGTTATGCGGAACACTGCGATGTCAACGCGCGGATCATCTTGTAAAGACTTCTGTAAACTTGGCGTGTGTTGGTCGTTGGCAAACACACCAAAGTCAACATCATAGTCATGCGCCAACAAATCACCGTCGCGCACAGGCCCAAGC
>JBPCVX010000262.1:0-4797 GCA_051010095.1 Hyphomicrobiales bacterium | reverse complement strand
AAACAACGACGCGATCCGCGGTCAGTTCGGCGCGTGGTTCTTCTTCTAGGCCACAAAACCTAGAACCGGGATAACCGGACAAAATCAAAAGCCGGCTTGGAAATATCCAAGCCGGCTTCTCTTTGCGCGAAATTCCCTATACGGCACGAACATAATAGATGACGAAAATTTAACGCGTTTGGGACTTTCCCAGTCGGATTTATTTGTGCCATTACTCGTTGATAACGTGAACCTGGCCATGGAGAGACCCGGCATATGATGAAATCCGCGCGTGCAGTGATTAGTTTCTTATGTGCAGCAAGCTTCTTCTTGCTGATGTCTGTGACACTTTCCGCGCAACAGCCGGAATGGCGCCACGGCACGGCACTCATAGGTGAACTCAAATATCCCAAGGATTTCAAACGGTTTGACTATGTTAATCCAGACGCGCCGAAAGGTGGTTCTGTGCGGCAGGGTGTAAATGGCACTTTTGATACGCTCAACGTGTTGCTGCCAAAGGGCGATCCGGCATCAGGCCTTGGGTTGATTTATGACACGCTGATGACGCCATCCAAAGACGAGGTAAGCGCCATGTATGGGTTGTTGGCAGAGGGTATGCGTTATCCAGATGATTATTCTTCTGTAACATTCCGCATGCGAGATGACGCCCGCTGGCATGATGGCAAACCGGTAACGGCTGAAGATGTGGTGTGGTCGTATAACACTCTGGTCGAGATTCATCCCCAGTACCGTTTCTATTACAAGCACGTGAAATCTGCTGAAGTGACCGGTGATAACGAGGTGACTTTTACTTTTGATCAGACAGGCAATCGCGAGTTGCCCCATATTGTGGGCCAATTGCTGGTTCTCCCCAAACATTGGTGGGAAGGCACCAATGACAAGGGTGAAAAGCGCACTATTAAAGCCTCAACCATTGAACCGCCTCTGGGGTCTGGCGCCTATAAGATCAAGCAGGTCATACCTGGCCGCTCGATTTCCTATGAGCGTGTTGATGATTATTGGGGCAAGGATGTGAACGTCAATATTGGCACCTACAATATGGACGAGATCAAGTATGAGTACTTCCGCAATGATGTTGCCGAACTTGAAGCATTCAAGGCGGGTGATTTGGATTGGCGCACTGAAAACACCGCCAAATACTGGGCTACTCAGTATGATTTTCCAGCTGTCAAAAAAGGCCGTGTGGTCAAGGAAGAGTTGGAAAATGACGACCGTAATTCCGGTATTATGGTTGGGTTTATCCCTAACTTGCGCAAGGAAAAATTCCAAAACCCGAAACTGCGCGAAGCCCTGCGCTATGCGTTCAATTTCGATTCCTTGAACAAATCCAACTTTTACAGCCAGTATGTGCAACCAGACAGCTATTTCTTCGGCACCTTGTTGGCGTCAGGCGGTCTACCAGAAGGCAAGGAACTTGAGATTCTTAAGAGCTTGAAAAACCCCGTTCCTGAGGAGGTTTTTACCAAAGAATTCAAGAATACAAAAAACGCCAACCGCAGCGATGAGCGCACAAACAGGCGCATGGCCCTGCGGCTTTTGAAAGAAGCCGGCTATGAGCTGAAAAACGGTAAGGCTGTAAATGCCAAAACCGGTGAGCCTTTGGAGATCGAGCTTATCTTGAATGGACCAAGCCTTGAGCCTGTTGCGCTGAATTACAAGGATATGCTGAAGCGCATCGGCATCGATCTTAAAATTCGGACTATCGACAGCTCGCAATTTATCAGCCGCTTCAGAAACCGCGACTTCGACATGATTTATACCGGCTGGGGACAATCGCTTTCACCCGGCAATGAACAGTTTGAATTCTTTGGCTCTGCGGCCGCCGACAAGGCGAGCTCGCGCAATTCGCCAGGTATCAAAAACCCCGCCATTGATGAGTTGATTGAAAAGGTTGTGTTTGCAAAAGATCGCGACACATTAATCGCCGCAACCAAGGCGCTCGACCGGGTGCTGCTGTGGAACCATTACATCGTGCCGGGTTGGACGATCCGCAAATCCCGTATCGCGCGCTGGGATAAATATTCCCACCCTGATCCACTGCCGGAATACTCCGTCGGGTTCCCTGCAATCTGGTGGTATGACGCGGAGAAGGCAAAAGGAATAGAAAAATGAAGAAGCTTTTGTTCGCGTGTGGTCTGGCGCTTGGCTTTGCGGTATCACCCGTGTGGGCTGAACCCAAGCATGGCCTTTCCGCTTTTGGTGACTTGAAATATGGGCCTGATTTCACCCATTTCGATTATGTCAATCCAGATGCCCCTAAGGGCGGCAAAATTTCCATGATTGGCACTGCTGCGTTGCGCACGTTCAACAGCTTCAATGCGTTCATCCTGAAAGGCGATGCAGCCCAAGGGCTCGGCTTCTTGTTCGACACGCTGATGGCGCGCGCATCAGATGAACCCGATGCGGTTTATGGCTTGGTTTCTGAGACGGCAGAGGTGGCGGACGATGATAAGTCGGTCACGTTTTATCTGCGTAAGGAGGCGAAATTTGCAGACGGCACACCGGTAACAGCAGAAGATATCGTCTTTTCTTTCAATACGATAAAGGAAAAAGGCCACCCCGCCATTGCTCTCTCTCTGGCACTGGTGGAGAAGGTTGAAGCACTTGATGATCATACCGTCAAGTTCAGCTTTTCCGAGCCCAGCCGCGACATGCCCCTTACCGTCGCCACCGGCATTCCGGTTCTGTCGAAGGCATACTACACGGAAAACGATTTTTCCAAGACGACCCTGACGCCACCCCTTGGCTCTGGGCCATATGAAATCGCCGACCACAAACAGGGCCGCTACGTCACCTATAAATTGCGCGATGATTACTGGGGAAAAGATCTTCCCGTAAATCGCGGGCAGTATAATTTCGGTGAGATGCGGTATGAGTATTTCCGCGATCGCACGGCTGAATTTGAAGGCCTGAAAGCGGGCGTGTTCGATCTGCGTGAAGAGTTCACCTCGCGCGATTGGGCAACCAAATATACCTTCAGGGCCGTGGAAGATGGCCGGGTCCTCACTGAAACACTGCCTGACGAGCGCCCGTCTGGCGCACAAGGGTTCTTTATCAATATGCGCCGCGACAAGTTCAAAGATGCGCGCGTGCGCCAGGCCCTTGCATTGGCGTTTGATTTTGAATGGACCAACAAGAACCTGTTCTTTGGGCTTTATAAGCGCACCGGCTCGTTTTTTGAAAACTCCGCCATGCGCGCTTCAGGCAAGCTAAGCGCAGAAGAGCTCGCCCTGCTTGAGCCGTTCCGCGACCAGCTTCCAGCCGAAGTTTTTGAAGAAGCCTATGAGCCGCCCAAATCCAACGCCAGCGGCCAGGACCGCAAATTGCTGCGCCAGGCATCGAAGCTCCTGAAAGAGGCGGGGTGGAGCGTCAAGGACGGTAAGCGGGTGAACAACAAAGGCGAGGCTCTGGATGTCAGCTTTCTGATATTCTCGCCAACCATGGAGCGCATAATCGCGCCCTATGTGAAAAGCCTGAAGCAGTTGGGCATCGATGCCCGCATCCGTATTGTTGACCCTGCCCAATATCAAAACCGGCTGAAGGCGTTTGATTTTGACATCACAACAGCCCGCTTCGTGGTGCGCCAAACGCCCGGTGCCGAGCTTGATACCTATTTCAGCTCAAAGGCCGCTGAACTGAGCGGCAGCCAGAACCTTTCTGGAATCAGCGACCCGGTTATCGATGCGCTGATTGACAAGGCACAAGCCGCCACCTCGCGCGACGAACTGAACACCGCCATGCGCGCGCTGGATCGGGTGTTGCGCGCACAGCATTTCTGGGTTCCCCATTGGTACAAGGCGTCTCACACAATTGCCTATTGGAACAAGTTTTCCAGACCCGAAACCAAACCAAAATTTGACCGCGGAATCATCACCACCTGGTGGTATGATGATGACAAGGCAGCAAAGCTCAACGCGAATTAAGCCGAGGTAGTTTAGCCCCATGGGTGCATATATTCTGCGCAGATTGCTGCTGATGATCCCGACCTTGTTCGGCATCATGCTGGTGAGCTTTGTGATTATTCAATTCGCGCCTGGTGGGCCTGTTGAGCAGACAATCGCGAAAATCACTGGTACTGACACATCTGCCACCGCGCGGATTGGCGGCGGATCGGGCGGCGATTCAGGCATAGGTGGCCAGGCTGCAAACCAGAGCGCCAATGCGACCGCCAACACGTCCAAATATCGTGGCGCGCAGGGGTTGGACCCTGAATTTATCAAACAGCTCGAAAAGCAATATGGTTTTGATAAACCGGCCCATGAACGCTTTTGGCTGATGCTCAAGAACTATGCGACGTTTAATTTCGGCGAGAGCTATTTCCGCGATATTTCGGTGATTGAGCTGATCAAGGAGAAGATGCCGGTTTCCATATCTCTGGGGCTATGGATGACGCTTATCTCGTATATGATTTCGATCCCGCTTGGCATTCGCAAGGCGGTGAAGGATGGCACGCGCTTTGATGTGTGGAGTTCGGGCGTCATTGTGATCGGTTATGCGGTGCCTGGATTTTTGTTCGCGGTTTTGTTGATCATCCTGTTTGCAGGTGGGTCGTTTCTGGATTGGTTTCCGCTAAGGGGGCTCACGTCGGATAATTTTGATGAACTTACCTGGTATGGAAAAATCATCGATTACTTCTGGCACATCACCTTGCCGATTATTGCGCTGGCCATCGGCGCCTTTGCGACCTCAACATTTCTGGTGAAGAACTCGTTTCTGGATGAGATCAAAAAGCAATATGTGACGACGGCTCGGGCAAAGGGTTTGAACGAACGGCAAGTGCTTTATGGGCACGTTTTC
>JBPCVX010000261.1:0-3859 GCA_051010095.1 Hyphomicrobiales bacterium | reverse complement strand
ATTCGTCAGCCACGGCTACAAAGTTCAATGGCTACGGCAATCTGGAGACTATTTCAGTAGAGCACGCATTTAGCGTTTAGTATCGCTTTGGCTCACACAGATTGTGAAGTAGGGCTAATAAAACTCGAGAACATGCATGTGGCCGCTTTCGGCGCGTGGTGAGAAGCCTTGCGCCTCCCAAAATACGGGCGCGATAACAGTGACTGCATTCACGATAATTATTGTGGGCTTTGCCCTACGTGCATTCACAATAAGTATTTCAGCGATCTTTGCACCAATGCCTATACCGCGAAAATTCTCACGGGTATAGAAACGCCGCATGCGCAGTGCGCCTGCAATATAAGGGTCTTTGGAAAGGTCGCCTATCGCTGCAAGATCGCCGTCCAAATAGGCGGCCAGTAGCAGCTCCCCCTCCTTGTTGAACTGGTTCACATGGTTATGCCATTCGTTCACAAGTCGATCGATCAAGCTGAAACCTTCTTTTGAAGCCTCCCGCTTCAAAACATCGAAACCATAGGGCAACGCTTTTCCACCCGGGCAATCTCTAGCTTATTGATCATGGTACCTCTGCCTGAAACAAAAAACGGCCGGTGAACATTGTCACCAGCCGCTTGAAATTCGAATTCGTTAACGAGAGCTTATGCTGCTTCGTCGCCCTCTTCGGACACCTGTACAGGACCTGAGTCTAATCCTTTAGCTTCTGGATCGCGGTCAAGAAACTCAATGACAGCCATTGGCGCGTTATCACCATAACGGAAGCCGGCCTTCATAATCCGGATATAACCGCCATTGCGCTCTGCGTAACGCGGCCCAAGGGTGTCGAACAACTTCTTCACCTGATCCTTATCGCGAACACGCGAGACAGCCTGGCGGCGGGCGTGCAAATCGCCACGCTTAGCCAAGGTCACCAGCTTTTCGACGATTGGGCGAAGTTCTTTCGCCTTCGGCAAAGTGGTGACGATCTGTTCGTGCTTAATTAGCGCGGCAGACATATTTGCAAACATTGCTTTGCGGTGGCTCGCTGTTCTATTCAGCTTGCGATGTGCTTTTCCGTGGCGCATGGCCCCTACTCCTTAAACCGATCCGTCGCCTTAGTAGTGGTCTTCAAACCGTTTGGCGAGGTCTTCGATGTTTTCTGGTGGCCAATTTGCCACTTCCATTCCAAGGTGCAAGCCCATCTGAGCAAGCACTTCCTTAATTTCGTTCAGCGACTTACGTCCAAAGTTCGGGGTACGCAGCATTTCGCCTTCCGACTTCTGGATCAAATCACCGATGTAAACAATGTTGTCGTTTTTCAAGCAGTTTGCAGAACGCACTGACAACTCGAGCTCATCGACTTTCTTAAGCAGTGCCGCATTGAATTCCAGCTCGGGCTGAGTTTCTTGCACTTCCACCTTGGTGGGCTCTTCGAAGTTGATGAAGATCTGCAACTGGTCCTGCAAAATGCGTGCTGAAAAAGCGAGCGCATCTTCAGGTGTTACAGAACCATCGGTCTCAATGGTCATTGTCAGCTTGTCATAATCCAAAATCTGACCTTCGCGTGTGTTCTCAACTTTGTAAGACACGCGCTTAACCGGGCTATAAAGAGAATCCACCGGGATCAATCCGATCGGAGCGTCCTCGGGGCGATTACGCTCGGCTGCCACATAGCCATTGCCTGTATCGACAGTAAATTCCATACGCACTTCAGTGTTCTCATCGAGCGTACAAATCACATGGTCAGGATTCAGCACTTCGATATCTGCCGTTTCCTCAATGTCACCTGCAGTTACAACACCCGGTCCCTCTTTGCGCAGGATAACCCGCTTTGGACCTTCCACATGCATGCGTAGCGCGATTTCTTTGATGTTCAAAACAACATCAGTCACATCTTCACGCACACCGGTGATTGATGAAAACTCATGCAGTACACCATCTATCTGCACTGAATTGATCGCCGCGCCCTGCAGTGACGACAAAAGCACGCGCCGAAGCGCATTGCCGAGAGTTACACCAAAACCGCGTTCAAGCGGCTCAATGGTAATTGTCGCCGTACGCTGACCATCAAGGCCCTGCTTGACTTCCGGTTTGTTAGGTTTGATCAGTTCTTGCCAATTCTTCTGAATCACGTTCGAGCCCTCTTCCTGTATCACCAATGAAAGGCTCCGCGTGCCTCGTCCGGTGATCTAAGAATTTTTTAGCGTTTACGCTAGGTAAACCGCCCGTGCGGAATGGGCGGCCAAAATTTATCTTACACGCGGCGGCGCTTTGGTGGGCGGCAGCCGTTATGTGGAATTGGTGTCACATCGCGAATAGACGTAATCTGAAAACCAATCGACTGTAAGGCGCGCAGAGCGCTTTCGCGCCCAGAACCTGGGCCGCGAACTTCAACCTCAAGGGTTTTCATGCCGTGCTCTTGCGCCTTCTTGCCTGCATCTTCCGCCGCCATCTGAGCAGCAAAAGGCGTAGATTTACGTGATCCCTTAAAACCCATCATGCCAGCAGACGCCCACGAGATCGCGTTGCCTTGCACATCAGTAATAGTGATCATGGTATTGTTGAAAGAGGCATTCACATGGGCAACCCCAGATGTGATGTTCTTGCGCTCTTTACGGCGGACGCGTGTCGTATCCTTAGCCATCGAATTCGTTCCTTAAACCGAATTATTTCTTCTTACCTGCAATTGCTTTTGCAGGGCCCTTGCGGGTGCGAGCGTTAGTGGATGTCCGCTGTCCGCGAACCGGCAGGCCGCGGCGATGACGCAGGCCACGGTAGCAACCCAAATCCATTAAACGCTTAATGTTCATTGCATTCTCACGACGCAAATCACCTTCCACCAGATAATCAGCGTCAATTGCCTCACGGATCTGAATAGTATCAGCGTCAGACAGTTCATTCACGCGGCGCTCGGCAGGAATGCTCAGCTTATCGCAGATTTCCTTAGCCTTTGTGCGGCCAATGCCATGAATATATGTCAAGGCAACTTCGACGCGCTTATTCGTCGGAATGTTTACACCAGCAATACGAGCCACGATTTCGTCTCCAATGCTCTAGTCCGGCACATCCGGACCTCAAGAATTCTATCTTTGAACGGGGTATTACACACCAAAAGTCCAGCCGTCCAAAAGTTATCGCCTAACTTTGGATGCCAGATGTGGTGCAAACCTCAAAAGTTGCCGGTTTTCTAATCTTCTTCAACACTTTAGTCAACCGATTCCGCATCTTTAGAAGGCTTATTTTCCGTTCAACACCTCATTTATTTGATGGCTGACTTGATCAATGTCCGCCATACCATCAATTGATTTTAATACGCCCTGCTTCTCGTAATACGGAAGAAGAGGCGCGGTACGTGCGTGATAGGCCTTTAGGCGCGAACGCACAGTTTCTTCATTGTCATCGGCACGGCGCTTAAACTCAGTTCCACCGCACTTATCGCAAACGCCATCCTTTACCGGCTTCTCAAATTCATCATGATATCCTTTACCACAATGAGTGCATGTATAACGACCGGTGATGCGCTTGATCAAAGGTTCATCATCCACCTGCATCTCAATAACCGCGTCAAGCATTATGCCTTTTTCGGACAACAGAGTATCCAAAGCTTCGGCTTGCGCAACCGTACGCGGAAATCCGTCGAGAATAAATCCGTCCGCCAAATCTGGTTCATCAAGACGGTCTGAGATTATGCTAACGACAATCTCGTCGGAAACCAGTTCGCCCGCATCCATCACTTCTTTGGCTTTCAAACCGATCTCTGTTTTAGCAGCTACCGCTGCGCGCAGCATGTCACCAGTCGAGAGCTGCACCAGACCTCGCGCCTCCTCGATACGCTTGGCCTGGGTGCCTTTACCCGAACCCGGCGGACCAAGAAGAATGAGTT
>JBPCVX010000260.1:0-5287 GCA_051010095.1 Hyphomicrobiales bacterium | reverse complement strand
CAGGCGCATTTCGTCGAGAAAGGCCGTGAGGCCGCACGCGCCGCATTGATGATTGGCAAGACGCGGGAAAGTATTGCGGCATGATGTCAGTTCGCGCGGCTATGCTGGACGATGCAGCAGAGTTGTGCGCGCTGCTCAACGAGATTATCGCTATCGGCGGCACCACGGCGCTTGAAACAGCTCTGTCGGAGCAAGAATTCGCCGAATATTACCTGCACGGCGAGAGTTATATCTGTTGTCATGTGGCGGTGGCGGAAGATGGCGCCTTGGCGGGGTTTCAGGCTCTGGAGACCCATACCAGACTTCCCGATGATTGGGCCGATATCGCAACTTTTGCCCGGGTAAGCCCCAAGACACCCGGGGTGGGCTCGGCGCTTTTCCCGCACACGCTGGCAACGGCAAGAGAGCACGGATATGCCGCGATCAATGCGACCATCCGCGCCGATAACAAAAGCGGGCTGGCCTATTACGACAAAATGGGGTTTGAAACCTACAAGGTGGAAAAGGCCGTGCCCTTAAGCGATGGCACCAAGGTAGACAGGGTGTCCAAGCAGTTTGATCTTTAGCGTTTGTCAAAAGCAAGCTTTGCCGCAAGGCCCAGGAAAACGCACCCGGTTATAATCTCAAACCGTCGCGCGATGCGGGCATTGGTGGCAAGCACTTTGCCAAACCCACCCGCGAACGCGCCGACGAGTGCGTTCACCGCCGTGCCGGTGATGCAAAAGACCAACCCGAAAATGAGAAACTGCGCCAAGGTTGATCCGTTTTCTGGCCGAATAAATTGCGGAATGAAGGCAAGCACGAAGATCGCCACTTTGGGGTTGAACAGGTTGACGAATACGCCATCACGCCAGGTTTTGTAGAGACTGGCCGTTTGTGCTTTTTGTGCCACCAATGGCCCGCCCGCGCCATAAAAGGCCTACACCGCCAGCCAGATGAGATAACCGACGCCCATCCAGCGCATTGCCTCAAAAACCAATGGATAAGCCGCCAGCAGTGCGGCCAGCCCGAAGGCCGCCAGCAAGATGTGGATGAGCGCGCCGGTGTTAATACCAATACCTGCCGCCACCCCAGCACGCGGGCCAGATTTTAAGCCCTGGCCCAGGCAATAAAGCATATCGCTGCCCGGTGTGAGGTTAAGCGCAAGCCCTGCAAGGGCAAAAAGGATAAGCTGGGAGAGATCAATGGGCATTGGCATTACAAACTGCTGAACGTAAAACAATAGCCTAGGCTAATTTGCCTTGCCTGAAAAGGATATCTGATGCCGTTAACCGATGAAGAACTGGAACGCTATGCCCGCCACATATTGCTGCGTGATGTGGGCGGACCGGGCCAGCAAAAGCTGAAAAATGCCAAGGTGCTGGTGATCGGCGCAGGCGGGCTGGGCTCGCCGGTTATTCTTTATCTCGCCGCTGCCGGCGTGGGCACCATTGCGGTGGTGGATGATGATGAGGTGGCCTTATCTAACCTGCAGCGCCAAGTGCTGCACACCACAGCGCGCATTGGTGAACCTAAGGTGGAAAGCGCCAGGGATATGGTGGCCGAGATCAACCCCAATGTGGAAGTGGTGCCGCACGCCATGCGCATCACCGAAGAGAACGCCGCAGACCTCATCGCGGGCTGTGACGTGGTGGCCGATGGGTGTGATAATTTTGAAACGCGCTACGTGGTCTCAGATGCCTGCTTCCATGCAAAGGTGCCGCTTGTTTCTGCCGCCGTGGGCCAGTTTGATGGCCAGATCACCACACTGAAACCTTATGAGAACGCGGCCGACGGCGAACCCTATCCCACCTATCGCTGCCTCAACCCGAATGCGCCAGCGCCGGGCACGGTGCCAACCTGTGCAGAAGCTGGCATTCTGGGCGCGGTCACCGGCGTGATGGGAACACTGCAAGCCATTGAAGTTTTAAAAGAGATTTTAGAGATCGGCGACAGCCTGGCCGGGCGGCTCATCATGTATGACGCCCTTGCCGCCTCAACCTATACGCTGAAGGTGAAATGGGACCCGGAAAACCTGCTGAATGGATCGCGAGCAGGCTAACCTACTCCCCCAGCCCTTCCCAGAAGGCCTTGGCCTTGGCGAAGAAACCTTCAGATTGTGGAGAGTTGTTGCGGTTTTCGGCATTAAACTCTTCCAGCAATTCGCGTTGGCGCTTGGAGAGGTTAACCGGCGTTTCCACGGTGGTCTGAATATAGAGATCGCCAAACTGCTTGGCGCGCAGCACAGGCATGCCCTTGCCGCGCAGGCGGAATTGCTTGCCCGTTTGTGTGCCTTCGGGAATGTTCACCCGCGCCTTTTTGCCATCAATGGTGGGCACTTCAATCTCGCCACCAACAGCAGCGCTGGTCATGGCAATGGGCACCCGGCAGAACAGATCAGAGCCATCGCGCTGGAAGAATTCATGAGATGCAATCGAGATAAAGATATAAAGATCACCCGCAGGCCCGCCGCGCATTCCGGCCTCGCCCTTGCCCGCCAAGCGAATGCGGGTGCCATCTTCAACACCTGCAGGAATGTTCACAGACAATGTGCGGTTTTTGGTGATGCGCCCCTGGCCTGAACAATCAGCGCAAGGATCAGAAATCGTTTGGCCTTCCCCATGACATGAGGGGCATGTGCGCTGAATGGTGAAAAAACCCTGTTGCGCGCGCACCTGGCCATGACCACCGCATGTGGCACATGTGGTGGGGCTTGACCCCGGCTTGGCACCAGAACCCGAACAAACATCGCAGGCCACACTTGTGGGCACGCGGATTTCAGCCGTCTTGCCCAGATAAGCATCGGCCAGATCAATTTCCATATTGTAGCGCAGATCAGACCCGCGTGAAGCGGAGCTTCCACCCCCACGCTGGCGACCACCCGCAGCGCCACCGCCACCCATGAACTCGCCAAAGAGATCTTCAAATATGTCTGACATGGAAGATGAGAAATCAGGACCAAACCCTGCGCCACCAGCGCCCGGGCCGCCATTTTCAAAGGCCGCATGACCAAAGCGGTCATAGGCTGCGCGTTTTTGCGGATCTTTCAGCGTGTCATAAGCCGCGCTCACTTCCTTGAACTTGGCTTCAGCGCTGTCATCACCCGCATTGGCGTCAGGGTGGTATTTCTTGGCAAGCTTGCGGTAGGCGCTTTTGAGCTCTTTCTCATCAACAGAGCGCTCAACACCCAGCACTTCATAAAAATCGCGTTTTGACATGTCGATTAGGTTCGCTTGCTTCACTTCTGCCCCTCGATCCACAAACCGAACGTGGGGCAGAAGAGTTTACATTAGGCGTTATGCCGATTTCTTCTCGTCGCCGTCCCCGTCATCGTCGGAGACTTCTTCAAAATCAGCATCAACCACATCTTCGCCGTCTACAGGCTGGCCATCGACGCCGGTTTCGCCTTCGTCGCCATCATCACCTTGCTGTGCGGCATACATTGCCTCACCAAGCTTCATGGAAGCCTGCGCAAGGATCTGGGTCTTGGTGTCGATCTCGTCTTTGTCTTCGCCTTCCAGAGCGGCTTTCACATCTTCGATCGCCGTTTCGATTGCAGACTTATCAGCTTCAGACACCTTATCGCCATGCTCGCTCAAGGTTTTCTCAGTGGAATGCATGAGAGCTTCAGCCTGGTTTCTGGCTTCAACCTGTTCGCGGCGCTCTTTATCAGCTTCCGCGTTGGCTTCAGCATCCTGCACCATGTTGTCGATCTCATCATCAGACAAGCCACCAGAGGCCTGGATGCGGATCTGCTGTTCCTTGCCCGTGCCTTTATCTTTGGCAGACACATTCACGATGCCGTTGGCATCAATATCGAAGGTCACTTCGATTTGCGGAATGCCGCGCGGGGCCGTTGGAATGCCCACCAGATCAAACTGGCCAAGCAATTTATTGTCAGCAGCCATTTCACGCTCACCTTGGGCAACGCGAATGGTCACCGCAGACTGATTGTCATCAGCGGTCGAGAACACCTGAGACTTCTTGGTGGGAATAGTGGTGTTACGGTCGATCAACCGGGTGAACACACCGCCAAGGGTTTCAATACCCAGCGACAATGGGGTCACATCCAGCAAAAGAACGTCTTTAACATCGCCCTGCAACACGCCGGCCTGAATGGCAGCACCAATAGCCACAACCTCATCAGGGTTCACACCCTTATGGGGCTCTTTTCCAAAGAAGTTCTTCACGGTTTCAATAACCTTAGGCATGCGGGTCATGCCGCCAACCAGAATAACTTCATCGATTTCACCAGCAGAAAGGCCTGCATCCTTCAATGCTGCCTTACACGGATCCACCGTGCGCTGAACCAGATCATCAACCAGGCTTTCCAGCTTGGCGCGGGTCAGCTTCATGGTGAGATGTTTTGGACCAGAAGCATCAGCGGTGATGAAGGGAAGGTTCACTTCTGTCTGCGAACCGGAAGAAAGTTCGATCTTTGCTTTCTCAGCTGCTTCTTTCAGACGCTGCAGGGCAAGCTTGTCGCCGCGCAAATCAACACCTTGTTCTTTCTTAAACTCAGCAGCAAGATAATCGACAATGCGCATGTCGAAATCTTCACCGCCAAGAAACGTGTCGCCATTGGTGGATTTCACTTCAAACACGCCGTCACCGATCTCAAGGATCGAAACGTCAAATGTGCCGCCGCCCAAATCATAAACGGCAATCACGCCAGCTTCTTTTTTGTCCAGGCCATAAGCAAGGGCAGCAGCGGTTGGCTCGTTGATGATGCGCTCAACTTCAAGGCCTGCAATCTTGCCGGCATCTTTCGTGGCCTGACGCTGGCTGTCATTAAAGTAAGCAGGAACCGTAATCACCGCACGGGTCACCGTCTCGCCGAGATAGCGCTCTGCGGTCTCCTTCATTTTGGTGAGGATGTGGGCCGATACCTGCGCAGGCGCATATTTTTCGCCGCGTGCTTCTACCCATGCATCGCCGTTATCGGCTTTTACGATTTCATATGGAACAAGCTCTTTGTCTTTCTTCACCATCTTGTCGGTGAAGCGTCGCCCGATCAGGCGCTTAATGGCAAACAGCGTGTTCTCAGGGTTGGTGACAGCCTGGCGCTTGGCGGGCTGGCCAACAAGAACTTCTTTATCTTCAGTGAACGCAACCATAGACGGGGTGGTGCGGGCCCCTTCGGCATTTTCAACAACCTTGGGCTCTTTGCCATCCATGACTGCAACGCACGAATTGGTGGTGCCGAGGTCGATACCAATTATCTTCGACATATGTTTACTCCTTCCGGCGGGCTCGATTGGATCTGCAACAGCATCCTTGGGCAGCACATGCCCGATCAGCCCCTTAC
>JBPCVX010000259.1:0-10560 GCA_051010095.1 Hyphomicrobiales bacterium | reverse complement strand
CGCTTTAACGATCTTAACGCACCAAAAGTAACTGGCGTCGTGTTCACTTTTGGTCTTTTCATTCTCAAATATACATTGGGTTGGGGATACAGTGCTGATTGGCATCAGATCACAAATTTCATTTTCTTTACGCTCATCTTGTCGCTAATCGCGCTTGAAACAATTGGCCTGGCTTTTTTGGGGTTCCATCGCGGCACGATTGGCGAAAACGCTTATGGAGACGATCCCTTTGGCGGAACTCCCGTTTGGGAGCAAACACCTGAGGCATCTAGCGCCAAACCGCATTTCAATTGGATCCGTCTTTTTCTGCTGCCTGCCGGCAGACTTCCGCGCATACCGTTTTTGGCGTTATTTGTTAGCTATGGAATTTTAACAGGTTTTTTGGTTTACCAAAGCTTCAGTTTCGCTCTGGAGTTGAGCCTAACACTTTCTTGGGTATCGATTGTTCTGACCTGGTGCCTGATTGTCGCGATGCTTTGGGTTCTCGGGTGTCTGGCAGCAAAGCGCATGCATGATGTCGGGCGCTATGGTTTTTGGCCAGCAGTGGCGGGCCAACAGATATTCTATGTCTGGGGAGAATTGACGCGCATGAAATTCAGCGTCGAGGGTGGCCCGGTGTTGGGATACATCATGTGGGTTTATATTATTGTTCTCGTCGCATGGGTTCTTTATGAACTCCTGGCGAAGTCATCACAGTCGGAAGACAATCAATTTGGTCCGGCGCCCGCATCCACTTGACCCCGACGCAGATGCGTAGCAGAGATGGCAGATGACAAAAATCGATCCCCTTGCCACCACTCAGGCGCTCATCCGCTGCCCCTCTGTCACCCCTGAAGAAGGCGGCGCGCTGGATTATCTCCAACAAGAACTCGAAAAGCTGGGGTTTGCCTGCACCAGACTGCCCTTTAGCGATGAGAGCACGCCTGATGTGGACAATCTGTTTGCGCGCATCGGCGACAAAGCACCGCATTTCTGCTTTGCCGGCCACACAGATGTTGTGCCAACAGGCGATCACACACTGTGGACCCATCCACCGTTCAATGCCGCGCTTGATGATGGCTATGTGTGGGGCCGTGGTGCAGTTGATATGAAGGGCGGGGTTGCCTGCTTTGTTGCAGCGGTTGCCGACTATTTAAGCGCCCATGATGGTGATGTGCCGGGCTCAATCTCGCTGCTGATTACCGGTGATGAAGAGGGACCCTCCATCAACGGCACACCCAAAATGCTGAAGTGGGCGCAGGAAAACGGCCAAATTCCTGATCATTGCATCGTTGGCGAGCCAACCAATTCTGAAGTGATCGGCGATGTGATTAAAATTGGCCGCCGGGGCAGCTTGAATGGCGTTATCTCGGTGAATGGGGCGCAGGGCCATTCCGCCTATCTGGACAAGGCGCGCAACCCGGTACCGGAACTGGCGCGCATTGTGGCAGAGATTTCGTCTGCACCGCTGGATGATGGCAACGAACATTTCCAGCCCACCACACTGGCCGTGACCAGTTTTGATGTGGGTAACCCGGCGGTGAATGTCGTGCCCGCCGCAGCTCGAGCAATGTTCAATGTTCGTTTCAATACCGAGCAAACACCTGAAACAATTGAGGCCTTTGTGCGCGCTGCGTGCGATGCCCATGCCAGTGATTACACGCTTGAAATTTCGGTCTCGGGAGATGCGTTTATTACCAACCCAGGTCCGTTTGTTGAAACTGTCAGCGGCGCAATTGCCAACTGCACCGGCCACACGCCTGCGCTGACCACTGGCGGGGGCACATCAGATGCACGCTATATCAAAAACTATTGCCAGGTCATCGAGTTTGGTCTGGTGAACAAAACCATTCATGCAGTAGATGAACGCGCCCCAATTTCAGATATTGAAATGCTCGCCCAAGCATATCGTGATATTCTGGGTGCCTATTTTGCGCAAATGCAGAGCTGACCTTAGACATGATATTGCCCACGGCTTCAGAAACACGCACCGCCATTGAAGGCGCGGCGTCGTTTTTTAGACTGGATGCGAGCGCTATAGCGGCGTTTGGTGCTGGTCGTGAAGCGGTGTTCAAGAGCTTCAGCGTAATTATATTCATTCTGCCGGTCTCGCTGCTGATTGAGTATACGATTGGCACTGGCACAGCGCCGATGCCAGCGCGCCTTGCGCGCACTGCGGTAAACCTGCTGCTGCATTGGACGCTTTTCATGGCAATTGTTTATGGCGTGCTTACCCAAGTGGGTGAAAGCGCCAAGGCTATGCTGGTGCTCACCGTCAACAATTGGTGTTCGGCGCTGGGTTCAGTGCTGTATTTGGCACCGGTGGCGGCTGTCCTTTTCGGCATTATGACGCCGCCCAGCGCGCTTGTATTTGCCTTCTTCACATCGCTCTATTTGATGTTTTTTCACTGGTTTGCGGCAAAAACAGCGCTTGGTGGGCGGAGCGGGTTGGCTGCAGGTATCGTGGCGATTGATTTCAGCCTTGCCATTCTGATCGGCAGGCTTTTGGGCCTTGATGGTGGCTAATTGCCCGGGGCGTTTATGTTGTGTTGCGCATCTTCAAAATGCCCGCGCGATTGCAACCATGCCAGCAGAATGAACCCGGGGATTGCGGCAAAGGCTGTGATTATGAAAAACCACATCCAGCCCGTCGCATCGACCACGAAGCCTGATACGGACGCCAGATAAGTGCGGCCCACAGCAGCAAAAGCCGTGAGCAAGGCGAACTGTGTTGCGGTGTGTAATGCATTGCGGGTAAGCGTGGAGAGATAAGCCACAAAGACTACTGTGCCAATGCCACCGGTGAAATTTTCAACGGCAATGGTGAGCCCCAGTGCTGCTTGATTGACCCCCACCCAAGCCAGCCAGGCAAACACCAGGTTAGATGCCATTTGCAGAATACCTGCAATCCACAGCGCATTGGCCATGGGCACCGCACGGGCCAAAAAGCCGCCAGCAAAGCCACCCAGCAATGCGGCTGCGAACCCGACTCCCTTTACCAGCGCCACATAGTCCACACGTTCAAAGCCGATCTTCACAACAAAAGGCCCGGTCATGACACCAGCAAAGCTGTCGCAGAACTTGAACATCAGCACGAACAGCAAGATCACGATGGCATAAGGCTTGGTGAAAAAATCAACAAAGGCATCGACCGCACCGCGCCACAGGCGGGTGATCGCATCAAACTTGTTCTCGTCCAGTTCTTCAGCCACCTCTTGCGAGGTTTCAGGTTCTTTTGAAAACAACACCGCGACCATGCCCACCACAATGAGCAGCGCCATAATGGCGTAGCCATAGAACCAGAGATTTTCTTGTACGACGCCTGCGCGTTCAAAATATTCAACCAGCCCGATGGCGCCAGCGGTTGAAACAAGCAAACCCACGCGATAGGCGGCGACATAGTTTGCCATGCCGGCAGCTTGTTGATCATCATCAAGGCTTTCCACCCGGAAGGCATCGATAACGATATCTTGTGTGGCTGATGCGGTGGCGACCAGCACGGCCCCAAACGCCACCCACCACGGGGCGGAGACGGGGTCTAGAGAACCAAGGAAGAATATTGCCGCCATGAGCAGCAATTGCGAAAATATCAGCCAGCCGCGCCTGCGCCCCAGAAGCTTGGAAAGAATGGGTATGTTGAGCGCATCCACTAACGGTGCCCAGAAGAATTTTATGGTGTATGGCGTGCCTGCAAGCGAGAAGAGCCCGATGGCTTTAATATCAACGCCAGCTTCTGCCATCCAGAACAACAGCGTGGATCCGGACAGGGCGAGCGGGAGACCCGCCGAAAAACCAAGAAACAGGATCACCAGAACGCGCGGTTCCAGATAGACTTTCAGCGTGTTCCAGATACGCACACCCAGTGGTGAAGGTGATGAAGGTGGCGATGATTGCGCCTCGCTCATCCTGCCACCAGTTTTGGCCCGGTTGAAGCGTCTTCAACTTGCGCATCATCGTCGAGATCGAGCGAGCTAATCTTCAGGCCGCGCTTGGTGACTTTTTCAGACGAGATCAAAATCTGGTCTACATCCTTGTTCACCATGCCGAAATGGCTTTGCAGTTTCACCACCCGCTCGTGCAGCCGGTTCACATCGATGAGAAGATTACCCACTTCTTTCTGGATAACGCCAGCTTGCTCGCGCATTTGCGCATCCCTAAACAATAATTGCAGCGACTGGATGACCATCGTGAGCATATTTGGTGGCACAATCATCACCCGCGCCCGGTGGGCCTGCTGAATCACCTCGCTGAAATGCTCATGCAAATCCGCATAGATTGATTCAGAGGGTACAAACATCAGCGCCGTTTCCTGAGTTTCTCCCGGGATGATATATTTCTCTGAAATCGCCTTGATGTGGGCGCGCATATCAGCGCGCAGACGCGCGGCTGCTTCTTTCAGCTCATAAGCATCATGGGCATCGCGATAAAGATGAAAAGCCTCTAAAGGAAATTTCGCGTCAATCGCGATCACCACGTCTGTGTCTGGAAACCGGACAATACAATCAGGCCGCTTTTTATTTGAAAGGGTCGCCTGGAAGGAAAACGCTGTCTTTGGCAACTGATCACGAATGATTGCTTCCATTTGCGCTTCACCGAATGCCCCACGGGTTTGCTTGTTGGCGAGAATATCTTGCAAACCAACCACCTGGCCGGAAAGCTCGGTAATGTTTTTCTGGGCGCTGTCGATAACCGCCAACCGTTCGGCCAGCTTGGTGAGTTGTTTAGAGGTCTTTTGATTATTTTCATTAAGCCCCTGGCCAAGGCGCAATGACACCTGATCAAGGCGTTGGTTTACGGCTTCTGCAAGCTGGGTTTCGCGCCCTGCTGTCTGCTCATGAAACATCCGCAATTGCCCGGCCATTTCAGCCAAACGCGTTTCAAGTTCAGCGGCGCGGCGGCGATCTTCGGCAGCAATTACAGAGCCTGATTTCGCCGAACGCCAGACCAAAATGACAATGATTGCCAGCAATATGAACGCAAGCGCGCCCGAGGCCAGAAGGACTTGGCCCAGCGAAAAGGGCGTTTGCCCAACAGTTATGATCGTTTCAGCGAAATTCATAAACGATAAGTCTATCGTGATTCGTGAGATTTTAAGGGGTAAATTCATTGACCCGCCACGCCCCATCGCCTATCTCACACTCCAGATGAGGTAAGGTTATGGCACTGCTAGACATCGTTAAAATTCCAGACGCGGTTTTGCGGAAAGTCTGCGCCCCGGTTGAAGAGATTACACCGGATATGCAGAAGCTTTTCGACGACATGCTGGCCACCATGTATGACGCGCCGGGCATTGGGCTGGCCGCGCCGCAGATTGGCATCTTGAAGCGCATTATGGTGATCGATATCGTCAAAGAAGAAGATGAAGACGATGCGCCGCGCGAAAAAGATCCGATGGTCTTCGTGAACCCGGAAATTGTGTGGGAATCCGAAGAGCTCAACGAATATGAAGAGGGATGTTTGTCGATCCCTGAAGTTTACGAAAACGTCACCCGCCCAGCGCAGGTCACCGTTGCTTATCTTGACCATGAGGGCAAACAACAGCGCCGCGATTGCGATGGGCTGCTGGCAACCTGCGTTCAGCACGAGATTGATCACCTCAATGGGGTGCTGTTTATCGACTATATTTCAAAGTTGAAGCGCGATCGTATCGTTAAAAAATTCGCCAAGGCCAAAAAACTTGCGGAAGCCGGGTAAATGCCTTTACGCGCCATCTTTATGGGAACACCAGACTTCTCTGTTCCCGTGCTGGCGGAAATTGTTGGCGCCGGGCATGACGTGGTTTCGGTATATTCTCAACCACCACGCCGGTCTGGCCGGGGCATGAGCGAGCGCCCCTCGCCAGTGCACGCCTTTGCGGAAAAAATGGGCCTTGAGGTGCGCACACCCACAAGCCTTAAATCTGACGAGGAACAACAGGGGTTTGCAGCGCTGGAGGCCGATATTGCCGTGGTTGTGGCGTATGGATTGATATTGCCGAAAGCCATTTTGGAGGCGCCAGAGCTTGGGTGCCTTAACGCGCACGCTTCTTTGTTGCCAAGATGGCGCGGGGCGGCACCCATTCAACGGGCCATTATGGCAGGCGATGAAGAGACCGGCATTTGCATTATGCAGATGGATGAAGGGCTCGACACGGGGTCTGTATGCCTGATGGAGAAGATGTCTATTGGTACGGATATGACGGCAGGCGAATTGCATGATGGGTTATCGCATTCTGCTGCAAGTGCCATGGGCCGCGCGCTGGGGGCTGCAGAACGCGGGTTGCTGACGGCCACTCCGCAAGCTCAAACCGGCGTTACCTATGCGGCCAAGATCGACAAATCAGAGGCCCGGATTGATTTTTCTAAACCCGCCAAAGACGTTCACAACCACATTCGTGGCCTTTCGCCGTTTCCTGGCGCCTGGTTTGAAACCGAAGATGGCACCCGCGTAAAAGTGTTGCGCTCAGCATTGAGCACGGCGGATGAGAACGCTGTGCCTGGAACGGTGCTGAATGATACTCTGACCATTGCCTGTGGAACGAGCGCTGTAAATCTCGTCTCGTTGCAGCGGGCTGGAAAAGGCGCAATGGGCGTTGAAGATTTCCTGCGCGGTATGCCGCTCGCCGCCGGCGTAAAGCTTGGATAACCTGATGCCCCGCTACCGCATCACAATTGAATATGACGGCACGCCCTATGTGGGCTGGCAAATGCAGGATAACGGACCATCCGTGCAAGCAGCCATTATAGATGCGGTGGAGAAACTTTCCAGCGAACAGGTGCAGGTATTCGGTGCCGGCCGCACAGATACTGGCGTGCATGCGCTTGGTCAGGTTGCCCATTTCGATCTCTCAAAGGACTGGGAGACAAAGCGCATTCGCGATGGTTTAAACCATCACCTGAAACCTGCCCCTATTGCGATCCTTGACGCGGAGGCGGTTGATGAGGAATTTCATGCGCGGTTTTCTGCGCGCAAACGCCATTACCTCTATCGCTACATCGTGCGCCGCGCACCACTGGTAATCGAACGAGACCGCGCATGGCGCAGGCCGCGCCCGCTCGATGTGGATGCCATGCACGCAGCGGCACAATGCCTGGTTGGCCAGCACGATTTCACAACGTTCCGCTCGGTGCATTGCCAGGCGAAATCGCCAGTAAAAACAATAGATAACGTCGACGTTTCTCATGAAGGTGATGTCATCACATTTCGCGTTTCCGCCCGTTCGTTCCTGCATAATCAAGTGCGTTCATTTGCTGGGTCGCTGGAACAAGTTGGCATCGCCAAATGGAGCGTTGAAGATTTTTTGTCAGCCTTAAATGCTACCGACAGGTCCAAGTGCGGACCTGTGGCCCCGCCAGAGGGGCTTTATCTTGTAGGCGTCGACTATTGATCTAGTCTGTAACTTGCTTTTATCGCAATGATTTCTTGAAATTATTTCAAGACTGGAGAATACACTAGGCATATCGACCGAATTTTGGTAATTTTGGGCACTATGGCTGAAGTATTTACATTAATACTCATCAAGCCGACGCACTATGACGATGATGGGTACCCAATACAATGGATGCGTTCATCCATACCTGCCAACACGCTCGCAACGTTGAGCGGCCTTGCGGTTGATTGCCAGGAGCGCCGGGTGTTGAGAGCGGATGTTGATATCCAAATCCACGCAATTGATGAAACCAATAAACGCGTAGAACCCAAAAAGCTTATTGCTGAGATCCGCAACAATGGCGGCAAAGGCTTGGTCGGTTTCGTCGGCGTTCAGTCAAATCAGTTCCCACGCACATGCGATCTCATTGACCAATTCATGGATGCTGATGTCCCGGTTATGGTTGGCGGATTTCATGTCTCTGGCTGCATTTCAATGCTGTCTGAGTTACCCCCTGAAATAAAAGCCATTCAAGACAAAGGCGTTTCCGTTTGTGCTGGCGAAACAGAAAACGGGCGGCTGGACGGCATTCTGCAAGATGCCTTCAATGGCGAGCTGAAACCGCTTTACAATTACATGAACGATCTGCCTTCGTTAGATGGGGAACCGATCCCATTTTTGTCAAAGGATATGATCGATCGCACCCAAGGCCGCTGGACCAGCCTTGATCTGGGGCGCGGATGCCCGTTCCAATGTTCGTTTTGCACAATCATCAATGTGCAGGGACGTAAAAGCCGGTTTCGCACACCGGAAGATCTGGAAAAAATTGTGCGCGCGAATATTGCACAAGGCATTCATAGGTTCTTTATCACCGATGATAATTTCGCCCGCAACAAAGACTGGGAAATCTTCCTCGATAAACTGATCGAGTTGCGCGAGACATTTGGGCTGAAGATCAAGCTGATTATGCAGGTCGATACTTTGTGTCACCGCATTCCAAACTTTATCGAAAAGTCTGCACGCGCCGGTGTGAACCGCATTTTTTTGGGGCTTGAGAACATTAACCCGGAAAATCTGCTTGAGGCCAAGAAGCGGCAAAACCGGATTACCGAATATCGCGAGATGATCCTGGAATGGCGCAAATATAGTGTCACCGTTTATGCCGGGTATATTCTGGGCTTTCCAGCTGACACTAAAGCTTCAATCATCAACGATGTTGAGATTATCAAGCGCGAACTGGCGATAGATATTCTCGAGTTTTTCTATCTCACACCCTTGCCCGGATCAGAAGACCACCAAAAGCTTCATAGAGAAGGCATTTGGATGGACCCTGATCTCAATAAGTATGATCTCGACCACCGGGTTACACATCATTCGAAAATGACGGATGACGAATGGGAACAGGCCTATAAAGCGGCCTGGGAAACCTTCTACACAAAAGAGCACATGGTCACCATCGGCAAACGGGCGTCTGCCATGCCGGATGGACGCGCAGCGGCCAAAGTGCGCCAGATGCATTGGTTTGCGATGATGTATTTCTATGAAGGCGTGCACCCACTGGAAGGCGGGCTCATGCGGCGCAAATACCGCACCGACCGGCGGCCCAGCCTGCCGCGCGAAAACCCGCTCGTGTTTTATCCCAAATACTGGTCGCACACGCTCTACAAGACCTTCATGTTTTTGTACAAATACTACGAAGCGCGCAAAATCTGGACTGAGTCCCGTTCAAACCTCGACAGATATGCCTACACTGATATTGCCATAACACCACCAGAAGACGGCGATGTCGATGAGTTGGAAATGTTCACGGAAACCAGTGGCGGCCAGGAAGCGGTGGCGAAACAACAAGCGCAAGAAGAACGCATAAAGAAAGTCGCCGGCGCGCAAGCGGCTGAATAAACAACCTGCGCCCTAAGCGGATTTTGCCTCAACCATTTCTGAGAATTTGGGCTCGAACGTATTGGCGTGCCTGTCGATTTCCGCAAGCATTGCGTTGAGATCATCACCTTTTGCACAACGTACATAATCAACGTGGCTTGAAAGTTGAGTCTCCAAAGAGCGTTCTGCGGGCCTGTACATTGCGAAGCAGTATGCAATGCGCCGCGATAATCTTTCCCAGGTCTCCAGCAGGGGACGGTTTTCACTATGTTCAAATACCAAACCATGAAATGACAACTCGGCTGTGTCTTCGTTGCGCCGGCTGCCAGAACGAATAGCATCTAACAGCGCGTCATGGCGCTGGTCTAAGTCGTCGAAAAACGCTGCTCCGCGCCGCTCCCATACAAGCTCAAACGCAAACCGCTCAAGAACCCGCCGCAATGCATAAGTATCGGCAAGCTCTTCACGCGAGAACGCCCGCACCGCACTGCCGGCGTGGGGTTTTGTTTCCACAAGGCCGTCTTCTTCCAACTCCCGCAGCGCTTCACGCAACGGGCCGCGGCTCATGTCAAACTGGGCGGCGAGATCTTTTTCGATCAGCCGGGTGCCCGCTGGCAAATCGCCCGAAATAATGGCTTCACGCAATTCACGCGCCACTTGCGCCCGAAGCGTGCGGTCCTTAGGGGACTTGAGCGATGAGAAAGACAAATTTTTCCCGCCTCTTAGAATGATTTTGTTGCAGTAATCAGGTCAATATATCAGTTCGTAAGATTGTTGACAATTATGCCTTCGCAACATCGGGACTACAACTTGCAGGCTAGGTGGGCGATGGCGTTCTACAAGAGGGACAAGGTGCAAATGCCCAATGAATCGTCGCAACCATGCCTCCACACATACTACAAAGACCGAATACTGAAGCTCTGAATTATTTTCGCGAAGCCAATTTGCTCACTGATCAAAAGTGACGCCATTCCACCCAGGAGACAGATCCTGAAAACCAGCGGCACCATAAATCGCCCGCAACACTATGTACGCGGCATCGCTCTCATTTTAGCGGCAATGTTTGTGACGTCGGTTCAAGATGTGGTTTACAAATTTTTTAGTGACACCGTTCCACTGGGGCAAATTTGGGTACTAAGGGCGCTCATTGCCGTCCCGCTGATCGTTGGTGTTGCGCACATACAAGGCTTTGAGTTCAAGACGCTCACGACAGGCTTAAGGCCATGGCCCCTTTTGCGGTCTTTCGCGATGACCATGATGTTCTTGGCGTTTTATGCGGCCATTCCTTTTGTGAGCCTGTCAACGCTTGGCGCTGCAGCCTACACGGCACCAATATGTGTCGCACTGCTTTCGGC
>JBPCVX010000258.1:0-3684 GCA_051010095.1 Hyphomicrobiales bacterium | reverse complement strand
CATTAAAGAGCTGAAACTGGAGAGCTCCTGGAACTTGTGGTGTAGAAATGGCTCTGCATAAGAAACATCAAGCCTCTCATTGTCCCTGATTTTTTTGGCAATTTCGACAAGAACGCTTTTTTTGAGCTCGTTGTCCATAGACTGCATGTTCTGCTTCTTTCCCGACAGAGTATGCTTGAAAATAGACATGCGCACAGACAAGCCCGCGCTTGTCTCGCGTTGGCGCTCGTTTAGACGCGCCTATTCCCAGCAAATTGTTTGAAAGAGAATAATATGAGATTTCCGCGCAGTCCATCTCTTGTGATCTAATTGGCAGGTCTGGCGCTCACTTGGCGGGAAAACAATGGTCAACGGAGCTACTTGGCATCACGCTTCAGGCGGGCCTCCAGGAGTTTGAACGCAAAGAGAGCCGCACTGGCAAGCGCGAGCATAAAGGCGCCAAAAAAGAATGCTGCGCCCGCATTGTGTGTTTTTTCCGACAACCAACCGGCAATCATCGGAGCGATTACCACACCCAAGTAAAAAAGCGTAAAATACACACCCATGCCTTGAGAGCGAGTTTGCGGTGACAGCACTGCAGAAGGGAGACTCATAATTGGCCCTGCCGCAATGCCACCTACCAGGCCGAGCACAGCAAATGTTGCGATTACCCAATCGGTCTGCGGCGCAATTGTCAGAAAAATTGCGAAACTTATTAAACCAAACAACAGCACAGTATCGCGCCGCCCCGTTCTATCTGCGATTATACCACCAAGAGGAACTGAGATAGCGACCAGCCACAAAACAATACTTGTTGCAAAACTTGCCGTCGCCAAGCTCCACCCATCTGAAGTGAGCATAGCAGGCGCGAAACCAAAGATCATGCCAAGTGCTGCGTTGTAGAGTCCCCATATTGACCCTGCTATTATTACGGCCAGTAGTGGTGTGCCAGTCAAACCAGACGTTTGCGTATCGGAGATATTATCTGTGGCTGGTTCTTTGTATGCGTACAACAGCAACAGTCCAAAGACTGCAAAGATCACAACGCTGAAAAGGGCAACCTGTAATCCCGCGACATCGGCAACGATTGGTAACACAAGAAGCGAAAGCGCAATTCCTACCGGCCACGAATTGACAAATATTCCCATCGCAGTGCCGATTTCACGACCAGCGAACCAATCGGTCACCATCTTTGACATGAGAACATTGAGCAGCACGCCGCCTACGCCGGCGAGTAAGCGCCCCAGCAACTGCATATACCAATGCGATCCAATCGCCATCGCAAGGCCGCCACAAACCATAAGAAACAGCCCGATCGCGACAACTTTGCGATCTCCGAAACGCGCGCCAAGTGCGCCTCCTGGCATGGCGATGATGATGCCAGGCGCTAAATACAGGCCTATGAGTAACCCGATATCTGCCAGGTTTACCCCGAAGCTTTCCATAAATAGCGGCGACATTGCAGCGACCGCTTGAAACTGGAACGCCATTGTTACGCGAATGACAAATAGTAGGGAGAGAACTGACCACCGATTTTGCATGAGAAAGTGAAGAATACTTTTAAGTGAGAATGCAATATAAAACTGACTTACATCCAATTTTACTAATGAATATTTCACTAACGCGTAAGTTTATTGATTTCGCGGAACTGGTCGGTAATTTGCTCTTGAATTGTTATCGTGTGACGAACTTCCAAAAAAGACGAAGCAAGCTGAAAGCTTGTTATGAGAAACACGCCGCTTTTTTGACGAGGGGGCAAGACGAATATTTATATAGACGACCCTGCAGCTTAGCTGACGGCGCGGCGCGGGAGATCCCGCACCACACCGCACATCTATTGAATAGACAGATCGACATTATAGCCGACTGTTTTTCCGGTATCCCGGTCATTTCCCATGAGATAAACTCGGATCGTATACGTGCCCTGCTTGGGCAGATCGATTGTTGTGCTGTTGCCGTTCATAGAACCGTTGTAAATGGCCGCGCCATCACTTTTTGGTGGCAGAATATTGAAATAGACCGTGCCGTTCCCATTCGTGCCCGCAACTTTTAGCTCAACAAACATTTTCTGTCCGGCATTGGCATCAAGTGTGTAGTCGAAATATTCATTTCCGGTGATCGTTCCGTTGACCATTGTGCCGTAATTCCCCTTGTCGAATTTAACCTCGGCAGCCATTTGCGCGAGAGCGGGTGCGGTGAAGATGAGTGCGGCACCAAATGCCAGAGCGAGAGGTTTCATGAAGTTTCTCCCAGAAAAACTGTGTGCTGATACAACAATGAGTGGAGGACCAAAAAATTGTGTCCGTTATGGGTCAAACGCAGACGAAATGTTGACAGATCACCTGCTTGCTGATGCACTGCTTATCGTTGAACTATTAAAGACATTTGGACGAATTGGAGCGGTTAGTGGCCCTGGATCATGAGAAAGTGCACAAAGTTGCTGAACTTTATACAAAAGCTTGGTGCTCCAGGTCTGGGAACGAGGTTGCTACGTTTTTTACAGAAGATGCAACCAGCATAATAAATGCAGGTGAGCCCACCATCGGCCGCCCGGCGATTAGCGAGGCCATGGGAGCGTTTTTTACCGACTTTCCTGACCTTGTTCTGACGATGGATGAGCTTCGGTGTGGTGGAAGCCAGGCGATTTTTCTCTGGACGCTAGAGGGAACCAATTCAGGGCCAGGAGGCACGGGAAATTTCGTGCGCCTATCTGGATGGCAAAACTGGATGCTCACCGACGATCTTTTGATTAAAAAAGCCGATGGAGGATATGACGCTGAGGAGTATGACAGGCAAGTCCGCGAGGGCATTTAGGAAGTTTGTCTTCGCGCTTTGAGTGCACGAGTTTCAACTTGCTTGTGCTTCTCTTCGCTTTTTGATGAACTTCAAGACTGGGGTGGTCACCAGCGCAATCAGAAAGCCGAATACCAGGCCTGCAACCATCAAAACCAGGATCTCAGCAATAAGCGCAAGTGTTGCGTTTGCTGCAAGCGCATCATGAAGGGCGTGCAGCCAATAGCTGGTGATCGGAATACCATGCACGATGATGCCCGCACCTACCCACAACATGGCAGCGGTGCCAATCCATGCTAACATAATCAGAAATTTCGGCATGGCTTTAACAATGAACCGGCCAAGACCTTTGCCAAAGGATGTGTAGGCTGAGCGCGCCAGCCAAACGCCGAAATCATCGGCTTTCACAATCAATCCAACAACGCCATAGACAACCACCGTGATGCCGATGCCAATGGCTGCCAGCACAGCGATTTGGTTGGAGAGCGGCAAATCGGCAACCGTCGAGTAGGTTATTGCGATGATTTCCGCAGACAGAATGAAATCGGTGCGGATGGCGCTGTTGGTGCGGATTTTCTCAAGTTCTTCCGGTGAGATTTCCTTGGTGTTTTCATCTTCAGCAGCCTCTTGTCCATGCCCGCTGAAAACGGTGTGCACCTTCTCGTAGCCTTCAAAGCATAGAAAAGCGCCTCCGATCATGAGTAGAGGCGGGATCAACCAGGGCGCCAACCAACCGAGCAACAGGGCGAGAGGGGCGAGCAGTACGATTTTGTTGAAAAGCGAACTCTTGGCAATATTCCATATGATTGCCAATTCACGCTTTGGGTCGAGGCCCACCACATATTTAGGTGTTACGGCGGCATCATCGATAACAATGCCCGAGACCTTACCCGTCGATTTGGCAATTTGCGC
>JBPCVX010000257.1:0-5365 GCA_051010095.1 Hyphomicrobiales bacterium | reverse complement strand
CCGGTGATCAATAGTCGTTTAAATCTCGCCATATCATAGATATCCCGCTTACTTAGATCGCTTTCTTAAGCGTGCAAAACTTAAACACACAAAACAATAGAAATAGCGTTGCAGCGCACAGATTTCTCTAGTGTGCCGTGGAAAGACACTCAAATCCTAAACGCAGCCACCGCCGCCGATCGCCCCAATTCCGTCAGGCCCAATGGTTCCAGTTAGCGTGGTCTCACCCCCTGTTTCGTGGGTAAGGTTTGCGGAGAAAGTGGCGCCACCCACTTCAAATGGGTCAATGTAATCCTGACCAAATTCGCGGGTCTCGCGGTCATTGTCGAAATCAAGACGCACATAGAAAGTTTCAGGCGAGGCAAAACCGGAGAATTGCATGGCAATCGCTCGGCTGCCGCCAGAAGCACCAGACAGTTTCTCCAGCTTTGCTTTACCCGCACGGGCCGAAGAATGTGGCGTGCTTTCAGCCTCACCGCCAATGCCATAATCCACATAAACCCCGCCTATTGAAGGGTTTAGATCAATATCGAGCGACTGGACGCTCCATCCAGGCGCGCTGGCATTCTTCACGACGATAAGATCGGGCGAGCTTTCCTTAATCGTGACGATGACATGGGGTCCGCATGCCAAAGGCTCTTCAGATGCTGCAATAGAAAGAACAATTGCGAGCGCCTTCAGCATATTTCCTCACTCTCTTATCTAAAATACTTCAAACAGTCCCGCTGCACCTTGTCCGCCACCAATGCACATGATCACTACACCATATTTGGCGCCCCGGCGCTTACCCTCAATGAGAATGTGGCCGGTCATACGTGAACCTGTCATTCCATACGGATGGCCGATGGAAATGGACCCACCATTGACGTTCAAGATTTCGTTGGGGATGCCCAGTTTGTCGCGGCTATAAAGCACCTGGCTGGCAAAGGCTTCGTTCAACTCCCAGATGTCGATGTCATCCATTTTCAAACCGGCGCGCTCCAACAAACGCGGCACCGCGAAGACGGGTCCGATGCCCATTTCATCAGGTTCGCATCCCGCAATGGCAAACCCGCGAAACGCACCCAGCGGCTCCAAACCAAGCTGTTCAGCGCGCTTGGCGTTCATGACAACGCAGGCGGATGCGCCATCTGAGAGTTGGGAAGCATTACCTGCAGTGATGAATTTATCTTCCCCCATCACCGGCTGCAGGTTTTGCAGGCCTTCAAGGGTTGTTGAGGGTCTATTGCACTCATCCCCCTCCAGGATCACATCGCGCATGGAAACGGCGCCAGTTTCCTTGTCCTTCACGGCCATGCTTGTGGAAAATGGAACGATTTCATCAGCAAATTTGCCAGCATCTTGCGCTGCGGCCGTGCGCTGTTGGCTTTGCAGCGCATATTCATCTTGTGCCTCGCGGCTCACATTATAGCGCGCGGCCACTATGTCTGCCGTATCGATCATTTCCATGTAAATGGCGGGTTTGTGTTTTTCAATCCAGGTTTCTTTGCGGTTCGTGGTGTTGACCGTGCCCTGAGCGAGCGTAATGGATTCAAGCCCACCTGCCACAAATACATCACCTTCGCCCGCAATAACCCGTTGCGCAGCCAAGGCGATTGCCTGAACACCTGAAGAGCAAAACCTGTTGACGGTCATGCCCGCCGTGGTGACCGGCAAACCTGCGCGGATGGCGCATTGACGCGCAATATTAAAACCCGTCGCGCCTTCTGGAAATCCGCAACCAATAATCGCATCTTCGACAAGCCCTCCCTCAATACCGGCGCGCTTAACTGCATGTTCAATCACATGCCCGCCCATTGTCGCGCCATGTGTCTGGTTCAGTGCCCCACGAAATGCCTTACCGATGCCTGTGCGCGCGGTGGAAACAATTACAGCGTCGGTCATGTTCACATAATCCTCTTTTTCGCGGTGTCATATTCATTGCTCAACCGCACAACAATGTCTGCAATCGGCGAAACATCTTTTACAGCGCCGATGCCCTGGCCAGAGCCCCAAATGTGTTTCCACGCCTTTACCTGATCACGCCCTGTGCCAAAATCCATCTTGGAAGGATCCCCCTCAGGCAAATTTTCAGGATCCATGCCAGCGCTCACCACTGATGGCCTCAGGTAGTTTCCGTGAATTCCGGTGAACAGACTTGAATAGATAATGTCGGTGGAATCACTGTCTGCGATCATTTGCTTATATTCAGGCACCGCATTGGCCTCGTTTGAGGCGATGAATGCAGAACCGATATAACCCAAATCCGCGCCCATTGCCTGTGCCGCCAGAACCGCATCACCGGTCGCAATGGCGCCTGAAAGTGCAATTGGCCCATCAAACCATTCGCGAATTTCCTGCACCAACGCAAAAGGCGATGTAGTGCCTGCATGGCCGCCTGCGCCTGCTGCAACCACGATCAGCCCGTCTGCACCCTTTTCGATGGCCTTTTTGGCAAAGCGGTTATTGATCACATCATGTAGCACAATCCCGCCATAGGAATGCACAGCCTGATTGACCTCTTCACGCGCACCAAGCGAGGTAATAATCACCGGGACTTCGTGGCGTACACACATTTCAAGATCATGCATCAGCCGATCGTTTGATCGGTGGACAATCTGGTTGCAGGCAAAGGGTGCCGCCGGTGCATCAGGATTAACCTGATTGTACGCATCCAGTTCTTGTTTGATCTGCAACAGCCATTCATCCAGCAACTCAGCGGGCCTGGCATTTAAGGCTGGAAACGACCCCACCACGCCAGCTTTACACTGAGCAATCACCATGTCCGGATTTGAGATAATGAAAAGCGGCGCACCGATAACCGGCAGACGAAGCTGATCAAGTGGGGGTATAAGCGACATGAATTTTTTCAACCCTGTTTTTGTTTGTTCAGATTAGGCAAAACCATCACGCATGCCAAGGCGAGGCAAATCAATATCATCGCCGAGATTTCCTGAAAACCAACTTTCTCTGACAACACCACCGCCCCTGAGAACACGCCAATCACAGGTATCATGAGCGTGCCGACTGCGGCCACTGTTGCAGGAAAGATTTTCACGACTTTGAAATAAGCCCACATGCAGAAAATCATCGGAAACAAGTAGACATAAAGGGCAGAGAACATTGCGCGATCGCTCAGTTCAGTAAGATCGGGTGGCGCCTCAAGTAAAATTGCGCCAATTGAAATTGGTATGGCGCTCAGCAAGAGCTGTAAGCCCACATTGCTGACCACTGGCAAGTTCCAGTCAAACCTTTTAAAGAGAACCGTTCCAAGCCCCCAGGACATAGCTGCACCGAGCATGAAGAAAGCCCCTAATGGTGCTGTGTGCCACACCATGATGGCAGGCCCCATAAGGACCGCGAGCCCTGCAAGGCCGCAAGCAAGGCCTGCAAGCTTGTATCGGGTCATTTCTTCACCCAAAAACCAAACGGACAAGATGGCAGCCCAAACCGGCATGGTGAATGCAATTATGGAGGCACGGCCCGCCGGCATGAGCGTGAGGCCATAGCCAGAAAACAATTGCCAACCGACGATGCTAAAGAGCGTGCAGGCCAAAAGCGGCACAATTTCGCGCTTTTGTACCTTCAGGCTGTTGCCACTCAATATTGCAATCGACAGCAACCCGATGGCTCCCGCCAGAACGCAAGATGTGCGGAACCACCATATGGGAATTTCGGTGAGCGCGATTTTCATAAACGGCCAATTGATGCCCCAAAAGAATGTGAGGCCCGCGAGCAAGAGATAACCCGCACGAGGATAACCGGCAGGACTATCGGCTTGCGCCGCCTGTTCAGTCATTATGGTCCCGCCTCAATTTTGCACCAAGACGCAGCATAAATCATATGAGGCGATTTCGAGTAGATAAATCTGGCGAACCTTCCTAAAAAGATAAACATGAACTTTATTGCAAAAATGTGCGCTATGGCGCTTTGGCTGTTTATGAGCGCAAGCGCGCTGGCGCAAGACATGCCGCAGGTTCAGATTGAGCTAAAAACATCAACCGGCACACATATGTTCACCACCGAAGTGGCCAGCACCAACGAGACGCGCGCTAAAGGTTTGATGTTTAGGGAAAAAATGGCGCCTGACCATGGCATGTTGTTCACATATAATACGCCGCGTTCCATCACCATGTGGATGAAAAACACGCCACTTTCGCTTGATATGATCTTTATTCGCGCAAGTGGCCAAGTCGCGACCATTGCGCCGAACACAGTGCCGTTTTCGCTTGACTATATTACGTCTGGTGAAGACGTTTCTTATGTGCTGGAAGTTATCGCTGGCACGGCGGAACGCATCGGCCTTGAACCTGGCGATCAAGTCTCGATCAAACGATAATCACATACAGAAAAACAAGGGAGCCTTTCCATGATCTTCGATATGCGTATTTACACCTGCAAGCCCGGCACCATTCAAAAGCATATGGAGCTTTATGAAAAGCACGGCCTTGCACCGCAAACACGTTGCCTCGGCGAACCGGTGCTATATGGCATCACCGAAACAGGCACTGTGAACACTTATGTGCACGTATGGGCTTACGATAGCGCGGCTGATCGCGAACAAAAACGCGCAGTTATGTGGTCTGACCCTGAATGGCTTGCCTACACCAAGATGAGCGCAGAAGCCGGTTACTTGGTCAAGCAGCAGAATTCGCTCCTGACGGCTGCATCGTTCTTCAAGCTGCCGGGCTCATAAGCACCTCTACATCACCGCGCCGATTTGCCAGGGCACGAATTCATTATCACCAAGACCGAGTTCTTCCGATTTGGTTTTCTCGCCAGAGGCAACGCGCAGCATAGTGTGCAAGATTTCGCGTCCCTTGTCCTGGGCAGAGATATGACCATCGGCGATGTCGCCGCAGTTAATGTCCATATCTTCTTCCATGCGCTCATACATGGGCGTGTTGGTGGCGAGTTTTATGGATGGCGCCGGCTTGCAGCCATAAGCGGAGCCACGCCCTGTGGTGAAGCACACAAGATTTGACCCACCGGCAACTTGGCCGGTGATGGAAGCCGGATCATATCCAGGTGTATCCATGAACACAAAGCCTTTGCGGTCGACCTTTTCAGCATATTCATAAACGCCAGTGAGCGGTGTTGATCCGCCCTTTGCGGCAGCACCTAGAGACTTCTCCAGAATGGTAGTAAGACCGCCCGCCTTGTTGCCGGGCGATGGGTTATTGTCCATGGAACCAGAATGACGCGCTGTATAGGCCTCCCACCATTTGATGCGCTCAACTAGCTTCTCGCCGACCGCACGTTCTTGTGCGCGGCGGGGGAGCAAGTGTTCTGCACCGTAGATTTCAGGAGTTTCTCCCAACACGCCGGTGCCCCCTTGCGCGACAAGCAAGTCGGTGGCCACGCCAAGAGCAGGATTGGCAGTAAT
>JBPCVX010000256.1:0-7594 GCA_051010095.1 Hyphomicrobiales bacterium | reverse complement strand
GTCCACCGAACTCGGGCTTCGCCGCATTCACATTTCGAAAAAAACCAGGGCCGCAGTCAAAAATATACGGTTGACCGTGAACAATGACGGCGACACTTATGCCTCCGTGACGAGGATTTCCCGTTGGAACTCCGCTTCCAAGCATAACGACTTTCGTGTTGTCGGAAGTCGAGAAATCTCGTCCGTATGACATGCCGGGCGGTGCCCATTCCGCTCTGCTCGGCTTCGGGTCGCCTTTCAAGATCTCCTGCGATATAACGGTGGAACTGCTCGACAAAAATGCAAAGAGCACCGTCGCAAATATTCCGAAACGAACATGCATTCCCTTGACACCCCTCCCACTGTTAGGGCCACTCGCCGCCTTGCGACCCCTGAGTTTCACTAAAGATAACCTTTGTCAGTTTTTGTCCGGCATCGCGGGTGGAGTATAGCCTTTCCATTTTCCAGCAAGCACCTTTTCTGATGGTTGTTTTTCCTTGGTGCGAGGTGCCTTTACATAGGCCTGTGTGACATCTGGTGGCAGCACATACTCGTCGACAATCGCCTGTCTAACGGTGATTTTGTCTTTGGTTACATTAATCACCTGCAAGTCCCGGGCAAGCGTCAAAGGTCCATCGTAAGTCTTGCGTACACCATCTCTGATGGCAGCATTATTCTCAGGTGATTGCACAGAATGATAGCCGAGTGCCATGCGTGGCTTCACTGCAGCCATGACCTTTCCAAATGCCGCAGGCTCACTATGAATTCGAGTAGATACATAGGTCGCCTGACTAAGGTCCCATCCGAAGTATGCCGCGAGCGTCTTAGGTGGTAAAAAGCATTCATGCGAAGCCAGATCGGCGCCCTTGGCATACTTTATGTACCACTGGTTAGGGTAAGTATCGCCGCCAAATACATACTTTAAGCCGTTCCATTCTAAACTGTAGCTAACGGAGCCGTCGAGAGAATGGATGGCCGGCCACGACCGGATCGTCACACCGTCCTTTTCATAGACGACTTTGTTTTCTTGCATGAAATCGAATTCGTGCACGACAATTTTTGCACCCTTATCGGGCAGGGCGCCTGTGCGAGTTTGTAAATCCCACGCATAGCCCTTTTGCATACCCTCAATGAAAGCCTTTGTACCGAGTTCCGGGGTCGATCCGGTGGGTCCATAAATGTGGATAGGTGAATACCGTCCGGACAACCATCCACCTATGTGTAGCCCCATGAAATCACCCACGTGATCAATGTGAAGATGACTCACAAAAACTTTGTCGAGTTTTGAGAAGTCCGGCCTTAAAGAAAACAGGTTCCCCATCATTCCTAGGCCTGCGTCGAAAATGAACTTTTCTCCGTTTCCGAGCTCGACTAGATACGAAATTGAAACTGCCATTTTGGTTTGATTAGGCATGCCTGTGCCAAGTGCTGTAATGCGCATTTCGTCCGCGCCCAGTATCTCCGTGTTGGGAAAGTAGCTGGCTGGATTATTTCCGTCTTTGATCTCCTGGGCTGTGCGCCCTTTTGGGAGGGCATCGGGACGGTCCTGCGCAATAGATACTGTCGTTCCAAGCAAGAGACTGCCGTTCTCGGCTTTTTGCGGCGTGCCAGCGACAACCAAAAGTGCGGTAAGAGACGCAAGTACGCCTAAACGAATAATGGCCTTCATTCTCAATTCTCCCCTTTGGAAAATAGGTACTAAAGAAAAGACAAAAACATGCACGAATAAATTACATAGAGATATCTATAGAATAGACATATCTATTGAACGCGTCAACTAATTACGGTATTTTTCGTTCATGGAAATACAGAGATCAAAGCGTCTTTCAAAAAACGACTGGATTAAGGCCGCTGTGCGCGCGCTTGATGAGCGTGGTATTGATGGACTTAAGGTTGTGGTTTTGGCCAAAGAGTTGGGGTCGACAAGCGGAAGTTTTTATTGGCACTTCAAAGACCAGCCGGCACTTCTGGAGGCTATCCTTGATTTTTGGGAAGTTGAACAGACTGATCAGATTATCAAGCTTTCGCGGGCCTACGAGGGGCCTCCTGAGCAGCGCATTCTCAATCTCATGGTTCAAGTGATCTCTGAAGATGCGGCGCGTCTAGACCATGCAATTTCAGTTTGGGCTAGACGCGACAATCAAGTTGCAATTGCCTATGAACGCACCATCGAAAAACGCTTTGATCATGCTGCTTGGATGTTTAGACAATTAGGTTTCGGACGTAGGCAGGCCGCCATTCGAGGGCGACTGATGGTTGCCTATTTGATGGGAGAGTCTTCGACACTACTGAAAGCCCGTTCAAATTGGAAAAAGATTATCCAGGATGAGTTCGAAGTCCTCATTGCTCCACTAGCCTAGCGCAGAGGCGCATTGATCCCCGTCAGCGCCCAATGGACGAATTGGGTTGAGTGCTTCAGGGAGTAGTTTTAGTTCATTGTAATGACTTAGGTGTAAAGATAAGCCGGAAATCCCAACCGCGGCCTTTCGGATCAGGTGCAAAGAACGTCAGTTTCGAGCCCAAAGCGGTCCAAATTTTAGTAAAGTCGTTTCTCCTCGTCATCCGTATGAATGACTTGAACCTCATCGACTGTTTGTTCTCGATCAACTGTACCAACCACCCATTCGGCAAGCGTTGGCGCAGTTTTCCGCGGTGGCCATCTATCCGGGTGCCAAAGTCGCGATCGGATAAATGACTTTGAGCAGTGCATAAAGACTTCCTCCACATCCACCACCATGGCAAGCATCGGCTGCTTGTTGTTCACGGACAGGCGTTCGCTAATCTTCTGATCTTTCACAATGCGGGCTTTACCAGCTACTCGCAGAGTATCACCGTGTCCGGGCACAACAAAAATGAGACCAACATTTGGGTCGGTCAATAAGTTCACAAAACCATCTACTCGGTGGTTGCCAAGCCGATCAGGAACAATCAGCGTTTTGTCGTCAAACACCTCTACAAAGCCTGCCGGATCGCCCTTTGGTGAGACATCAATCAATCCCTGCGATGCCTTGGTCGCAACAACTACAAAAGGCGACGACGCGATAAACTTTTTTGCGACTGCATTTATTCGATCCGTAATCTTTAGATCGGTGTTGGAACCTTTGTACTCGGGAAGCAGTTCCCGAAGCCGCTCGATGTCCGTGATTTCTTCATCAACTTGCAACATGCTTTGTTCCTCAAATTGAATGCTTTCAAACTTAGTGCAGGGAAGAAGCCCAAGCAACTGAGGCGGCAGCTTGGTGCGCATATCAGACTTGGTCCGCTAAGGGTCAAAAGCAGACATTAGGCGAGATTAGCGGCATGTCCGCTTTTGCGAGTCCTGCAGACATGAAACCAGCTTCGAACTGCAACTGCTCTGCGCCAGAAGATGACAAGTTCAGAAACATCTTTGCCCCCCATTGCGCCTATTCGGCACCCGGTATCTGGTGCAGGGGAGGGTTGTGTGGGCGTTTGGTCGGTTTTTTCTGAAAAATTTGATGACTATTTGATGACTGGAGATTTGTAGCCCAGTTCAGTATTTCTGCTAAGTCATTGAAATATATGGTACGGCTGGGAGGAATTGAACCACCGACCTCCTGATCCACAATCAGGCGCTCTAACCAACTGAGCTACAGCCGCACATAGCACGCACGTAATATGCTTATCGGCGCGCAAATTCAAGAAGCTTTATACACAAAAAAGACCCGCCTGTATTTCTACATGCGGGCCTTTTGAATTCGAAAAGGTTGGTGCTTATGCAGCATACGCTTTCTTCATTTCGTCAAAAGACTTCAAGAAGCCTTTCTGAGCAGGCTTAGCTGCGTCTTCTGCAACTTTCATGGACAATGCGCCCAGTTCCTGTGTCTGAGCTGAAAGCTCTGCGATCTGCTTGCGGGCATAATCATTGTGCATTTCGAAAGCTTCAGCTGGTGTTTTTGCGGCAACAACCTGCTGGGCAAAATCAAAACCTGAATCGAGGTTTGCTTTTGCAAGTGCGAAGGCTTTCTGCTGCCAATTGGTGAGGCCTTTGCTCAATACAGTAGAGGTGTCTTCGAAAACTTTTGCGGTTTCTTCAGCTTTTCCTTTTGCCTGCTTGGCAGCTTTTTCAGCATTTGCTGTAGATTCATCGGCAATGTCACGTGCAGTGGCGATTGCTGTTTCGGCCTGTTTCTTGGCTTTTTCTTTAAGTTCAGTCATTTGACCATCCTTTTCTAAATTTGGGGTGGCCTTGAGTGTGGGAGGCGTTTCAAGACCACGTTATTACGTGAATTGTATGTAGGTCATTTTATTGTGCATTGCAATATAAATTTCGCACTGCACAATTAATTTCCTTAACCAAGAGTTAAAAAACTGCCTAAAACACCCTAAATAAGGGGGTGAGCGTGTGGACGCTGTGTGCTGCGGTGCTTAGAATTGCCCCAATGATCGAGATGAAAAATGAGTGATAGCCCAACACATCCCGTGAAGCTGGAAGAGCTTGTGCATTTGGACAGGCCAGCTTGGCTTTGGGATTCTGCACGTTGGCGTGTGGTTTGGGCAAACCCGGAAGGGTTGGCATATTTTGGTGCCGAGAGCTTGTTTGAATTGGTTGAGCGCCATTTTGGCCGCCGGGATGAAAACTGCACCAAATTAAGCGAAACGTCTGCGCACCTGGCAGAAGGGGTTCCTCAGTCAATCACCTTCAAGGGTGGTGCGCGTGGTGAGACCCTTGCGCTAACATGTTACGCGCATCCCCTGGGCGATGGCAGGTTTGGGCTTTTAGCGGTGGCAAATCCGCCAGCACCTGAAACTGTGGGGGATGCGAGCCTTGCGATGAATGCGTTGCCGCAAGCAGCGCTGATCGTGGCGGCAGATGGCGAGATCACCTTCAACAACTTAGCAGCGGCAGACCTTTTTGCAGCCGATGCGCTGACAAGTTTGCATACGCTCGCGAGCGATGCGGTGGCTGACACCATTATTGCGCACGTGCGTGATGATGGCGCCGCCTCGCAGCGCCTGCGTGCTGAAAGCGTGTATGGCTATCGAGACTTTCAATTGCACGCCCAAGAGATGGGGGATGGCGATACGCCCGGTTCTATAATGGTGACACTAGAGGATGTCACCGAGCGCCGGGCGCTTGAACGTAAACTTGAAGAAGAAATCCGGGAACTTGCCCAGCAGTTGGGTGCGCAGCGCCGCGCAGAGACGCGCCCCGAGACCGATGGAGAAGATGACCCGCAATCTGATTGGCAAAAGGCAGAGACGTCAGCTCGATTGCAATACGGTTTGCGCGATGGAGAAAGCACCCACCCTCCAGTCGTCCGTGAGACACATCCGGCAGATGATATTGGAACACCGGTCACCCACCTAACCGAGGAAGAGCAGGACACATTCCGCACGATTGGCGCCATGCTCACCGAAGATGCGCCGCAAGACCAAGAAGAGATACCTGATAGTGTAATGCTTTTGAAAGTCGGGTCTGATGCGCCCGAAATGGCGCTTCAACAAGACGATGACCATGATCCGTTCGCAGCGACGTATATTCCCGAAGACATCCCAGAGGAAGAAAACGAGCCAGCGTCTGCATCGAAACATGAAGAGCCCGTGCAGGATGAAACACCCCCAATTGATGAAGACGCGCTTACCTATGCAGCGGTTGAAGCCGCCAGTGATATTGTGGATGGGTTGCCCATGCCTTTGCTGGTGCATCGCGATGGCGCGCTGGTTCACGTCAATACGTTAGCTGCAGCACTATTGGGATATGGCAGCACGCCAGAAGCGTTGCGTGCCGACACACTCAAACGGGTTTTTGGCGATTATGCCGAAAAGCTCATGACGCCAGGTTCACAGGTAGAGTTTACCTCTGTGCCCTATGAAAGCGAGCCGGTGCGGTTGCTCGCTGAAGCAAGTGTGCTGGCGTGGCCAGATGGAGATGCCATTCAGATCAGCCTGCGGCCATCACACAAAGAAAAACTTGTGGAGATTGCGGTAAGTGCGCCTGTTGAAGAAACGAGTGCCACAACTGCACCTTCTTCTGAACCTGATGATAACGAGCTAAGCGCCATGCTCAACACAGCGACCGATGGCGTGATTACGATTGATAAAACCTGTGAAGTGCTCTCGCTCAACGCAAGTGCGGAAGCGTTGTTGGGGTACCATAGCGCTGATGTAAAGGGCCGTTCGCTTGCAGAATTTCTCGCAGACGACGGTGGCGACATTTTAGAAGCATATATCGCGGATCTCTCAGAAAGCGGATTTGCATCCGCGTTCAATGATGGACGCGAAGTTTTTGGGGTTGAAAAGAACGGCGGCAAAATTCCGCTTTTTCTAACCCTTGGAAGGCTTTCTGACAAAGGCGATGAAACCAAATTTTGTGTGGTTCTGCGTGATCTTTCAACTTGGAAGAACAGTGAAGATGAGTTGCGTCTCGCAAAAGAGGCAGCAGAACGCGCGAGTGCGCAAAAGTCAGAGTTTCTTGCCAATATCAGCCATGAACTCCGCACGCCCCTTAATGCCATTTTGGGGTTTTCGGAAGTCATGAAAACCCGCAAATTTGGCGATATCGGTAACGAGCGGTATGCAGGTTATGTGAACGACATCCACACAAGTGGTTCCCATCTTTTATCGCTCATCAACGATTTGTTGGATTTGTCGAAAATTGAAGCCGGCAAGATTGAACTGAACTTCACAAGTGTTGAGCTTGAAGAGGTGGTGGAACAATCTGTTGGGTTGATCCAGGACAAAGCGCGTGATGCGCGCGTGGTTGTACGCACAAATCTGGGGGCAGATGTTCCAGGTGTGGTGGCAGATCATCGTTCAATGCGTCAGATCGTTTTGAACCTGCTCACGAACGCTGTAAAATTTACCTCACCAGGCGGCCAAGTCGCTATTTCCAGCAAACTGGAAGACACAGGTGAAGTGGTCCTGAAAATCAAAGACACTGGACGCGGCATGACCACAGACGAACTGCGCCGCGCTATGGAACCTTTCAGCCAGGTAGAAGAGGCAGGCGGGCTTGATACGGAGGGCACCGGACTAGGCTTGCCCTTAACCAAAGCATTGACAGAGGCAAACCGTGCACAGTTCGCGATTGCAAGTGAACCCGGCAAGGGAACTCTTGCGACCATAACATTCCCTGTCACGCGTGTTTTGACGGAATAATTGACCGTACGTTATTTTCAGCAAGCTGAATTTTGCCGCGCAATTCTATAAATTGAGAACAGAGTGAACTCCCGGCACAGAGATTTTCCGTGCCGGGGTCCGGTATAGAGGCTGAATTCTGACAGATGCCCCACACCGGTCCTGCCGTGGACAAGCCGGCGAGCTGTTCACGGCATTTTTAGGCATTGTGCTATTTTTAATAGCCAGCCTGCTGATCGCTACGATAAACATGAATGTGGAATGCAAGAAAAAGAAGTTCTGAAAAATACAATTTTTCTGGTAAAAACAGATCGTTATTGTAGTTGGGGTAGATCGCGGAAATTTTCCAGTGCTTCTGGGTTGGCAAGGGCTTCAACATTTTTTACTTCGCGCCCATGAACCACATCGCGTACGGCAAGCTCTGTGATTTTTCCAGACTTCGTGCGCGGAATATCTGCAACCGCGACCACGACCGCTGGTGTGTGGCGCGGTGAGGCGCCCGTGCGAATCTGTGTTT
>JBPCVX010000255.1:0-3163 GCA_051010095.1 Hyphomicrobiales bacterium | reverse complement strand
CGCTGACCTCAACAACGGTCGACACAGGCGCTTCATTTGGAAAAAAATCCTACGCACCTGATTGTAGTTTGGGAAATCCCGCAAATCCTTGAAATATTGCACAAGCTTGAAAACATCGCTCATTTCGCCACCGGCCTGCGTGATCGTTGAGCGAATGTGGTCGAGCACATACCAACTCTGGGCGCGTATTGGGCCTTCTTTGAAATCGACAGAAAACTCGCCCGTTTCTCCTAATGCAACGCGCGCGTCCTCAGGTAAATCTTCATAGCTGCAGATAATCTTTTTTTGCGCGGGGTCAACAGCGATCACGCCAGAAAGAAAAATGAAATCCCCGCGCCTCTGCCAGGCGGAATAACGGGCAAGGGGTTGGGCGATTTGATCAGGCATGGCGTTGGCTCCGGGTTTGTGCAAGTTTTGACGAGACTGCATTTTAGACCGGGAATTGAGAAAATAATATGAGCCGCGAACTTATTGTTGGTGCTGCCCAGCTCGGGCCTATCGCACCGGAAGAATCCCGCAAAAGTACTGTTGGGCGCATGGTTGAATTGTTGAAACAGGCAGCTGCGCGCGGGTGCGATTTGGTGGTGTTTCCTGAAATGGCACTCACAACATTCTTTCCGCGTTATTATGAAGAAGACCAGGCGAAGATGGACCGTCATTTTGAACGCCAAATGCCGGGGCCTGAAACCAAACCCCTATTCGATGCTGCGGTAGAGGCGGATATTGCTTTTTATCTCGGTTATTGCGAGCTCACGGAAGATGGGCATCATTTCAACACTTCCATATTGGTGGATAAAGGCGAGATCATCGGCAAGTACCGCAAGGTGCACTTGCCAGGTCACGCAGAATACGACCCCAACCGCCCGTGGCAGCATTTGGAAAAGCGCTACTTTGAGCCGGGCGATCTGGGTTGGCCGGTGTGGCGCTGCAAAGGCGGCATTATGGGTATGGGCATTTGCAATGACCGTCGTTGGCCTGAAACTTACCGCGTGATGGGCTTAAAGGGCGTAGAGCTCGTAATGTTTGGTTACAATACGCCCGACCGTAACACAGCAGCACCTGAACCCAATCATTTGCGCATGTTTCACAACCATCTGGTGATGCAGGCAGGTGCCTATCAGAATTCGTGCTTTGTAGTCGGCACCGCCAAGGCGGGCATTGAAGACAATTGCATGCTCATTGGCGGGACGTGCATTATCCAACCTTCTGGTGAAGTTATTGCGCTGGCATCTTCTTTGGAGGATGAGCTGATCGTTGCACGATGCGATCTGGATTTGGCCAAGATGGGCAAGGAAACAATCTTTAACTTCGCAAAGCACAGGCGCATTGAACATTACGAAATCATCGCCAATCAGACCGGTGTTATAGTGCCGGATGGAGTATAAATATGGCGACTTACGATCTTCTCATCACCAACGGAACTGTGGCGACTGCAAGCGATACGTTCACAGCGGATGTGGCAGTAAAGGAAGGCAAAATTGCAGCTCTTGGCACTGATCTGGGCGATGCGGAACACGTAATCGATGCAAAGGGCATGCTGGTCCTGCCAGGCGGTGTGGATGCGCATTGTCATATCGAACAGGAATCCTCCACAATGCTCATGTCGGCGGACGATTTTTATTCCGGCTCCGTCTCTGCAGCCTTTGGTGGCACGACCACAATTGTGCCCTTTGCCGCCCAACACAAAGGCCAGTCGCTGCGCGATGTTGTGAAGACTGCCCATGAGCGTGCCGGACCCAAGGCGGTTATCGATTATGCATTTCATCTGATCATTTCAGATCCATCTGACCAGGTCATGGGTCAGGAACTTCCAGCTTTGATAATGGATGGGTACTGCTCGTTTAAGGTTTACATGACCTATGAGCTCCTGAAGATCGACGACGCCAAGATGCTCGATGTGTTGGCACTTGCGCGTGAGCATGGCGCCATGACCATGGTGCATGCTGAAAACAATGACGTGATCAACTGGATTTCAAACAGGCTTCTTGCACGAGGCCATACCGAACCCAAATTTCACGCGGTCAGTCATAACGCAATCGCTGAAAGTGAAGCTTCACGGCGCGCAATTGATCTGGCGCGGCTCGTGGATGCGCCATTGCTGATCGTTCATGTCTCAACGCAAGAGGCCGCCGACGCCATATATTCTGCCCGCCAAACGGGGCAACAAATTTATGGTGAAACCTGCCCGCAATATTTATTTCTGACACAAGAAGATATGGACCGTGATGGCATGGAAGGGGCAAAGTTTTGTTGTTCTCCGCCACCGCGCGATAAGAATGCACAAGAAGCCATGTGGCGTGGTTTGAAAAATGGCACGTTCCAGGTCTTTTCATCCGATCACGCACCCGCCCGCTTTGATGAGACCGGCAAACTAAATGCCGGTCCCAACCCGACCTTTAAACAAATCGCCAATGGCGTGCCTGGTTTGGAAGTGCGCATGCCTTTGCTGTTTTCAGAAGGGGTGGGCAAAGGGCGGCTTACATTAAATGAGTTTGTGGCACTAACCGCCACAAATGCGGCAAAGATTTATGGACTTCACCCGCGCAAGGGTACCATCGCCATTGGGTCAGACGCGGATATTGCCATTTGGGATCCCAAATGGAAGCGCACCATTTCAGAACCCATGCTCCACGATAATGTGGATTATACGCCCTATGAGGGCCGCGAGGTGATGGGTTGGCCGCGCATGGTGTTGAGCCGGGGGCGGGTTGTGGTTGAAAATGAACAGCTGTGTTGTGAACGCGGCTCAGGTGATTTTTTGGAGCGCGAACCAGAGCCGCCTGAAAATAAGCGCGCGCCCGCTGGTAGCCCGCTCGACCCTGCCCGTAATTTTGGCGCCGATGTAATGTGATGTGAGCGCGCAAAATGTCATCGCCAACTATTCACGTCATCAACCCCAACTCGAACCGTGCCATGACCCAAAGTTTCGAAGCGGAGCTTGGCCCCTTGCAGCGCTCCGGGGGTCCTGCATTTTTGTGCAGTACTCTTGAAAAGGGTCCGTTTGAAATCGCCAACGACGCAGATATTGAGGCGGCAGCGCCGCTGGTCGCTGAAGCGGTGGCTTGTGAAGTAAATGCTTCGGCTTTTGTAATTGCCTGTTACAGCGATCCGGGTCTGTCGTTGGCGCGAAAGCAAACCTCAGTGCCGGTGTTTGGCATTGGTG
>JBPCVX010000254.1:0-4304 GCA_051010095.1 Hyphomicrobiales bacterium | reverse complement strand
CTGCTTTGTCTGGAACGATTGAGGCAGTGCTGCAGGAATCGCGTGTTCTCTCCGAGAGACTTGTCTCTATGGCAGCGCGCATACAAGCACGCGAAGTGCGCGTTACCGCAGGTGAGGAACGGCTTGCCCAGCTTGATTTAGAAGAGCGTGCCTTGCGCGCCCAACTTAAGCGCCGGCGTGGCACCCTTAGTCACCTGTTGGCTGGTCTGCAGCGCCTTGAACAAGACCCCCCGCCAGCACTTGTGGTGCAGTCAGATGATGCGCTTGCCGCATTGCGCGGTGCGATGTTGTTGGGGGCGATCGTTCCAGAATTGAAAGAACAAGCGCAAGCGGTTGCCTCGAGCCTAAACAGATTGATGAATTTGCGCGCTGCGATTAAACGTGAACGCGAAAATCTTGAAAATAATCTTGCAACACTTGCTAAAGAACGCAGCGAAATTGAAGTGCTTTTGGTCAAAAAAACCGCTCTTGAGGCACAAGCTCGCAAAGAATTGAAAACCGCTCGAGCACGTGAGAGCGTATTAACTAAGCACGCGAAGACAATTCGCGGGCTTATGAAAGAGATAGAAACCGACTTAGCGACGCGCCGAAAGGCACGTCGCAATGCAGAAAAAGCCCGTCTGACACAAATTGAAGAGGAAAAGAGACAAGCCGAACAAGAGCGCATTAACGCTGAAAAGCAACGCGTTGCGGCCCTTTTAAGGCCAAAATTGCGCTTTACGAAGGCTAAAGGTCAACTCAGCTACCCTGTTCAGGGCGAAGTGATTGCCAATTATGGAAGCCGCGAGGCAGATGGCAATCGGGCAAAAGGACTAACCCTTGCCACCCGTCCGAACGCGCAAGTGATTGCGCCTGCTGGAGGTAAGATCGAGTTTGCTGGTGAGTTTCGTACTTATGGCAGACTATTGATCATCAACGCAGGAGAAGGGTATTATTTGCTGCTGGCAGGGCTTGGAAACATAACTGTGAATGCTGGTCAGGCCATAGCGGCCGGTGAACCGGTTGGCACAATGGGAACCAAAGCGGCGCTTGGCGTTGTTGGATCAAGAAAGGGCGATGAGCGCCCGATCCTATACGTTGAGTTCCGCAGAAATGATGATCCAATCGATCCGCGTCCATGGTGGGCAGGTCGAAATAACAGTAAGGTACGTGGATAATGCACAAATCCCTCACTTCTGGTTTAGGTTATATGGCTATTGGCGCGGTGGCGGCCACAATTGGCTGGCATGTGGTTGGCCCGCTGAGTGCGGCAACATCGTCAAATACCGACACCTACCGTCACCTTAACCTGTTCGGAGATGTGTTTGACCGCATCCGTTCTGACTATGTTGAAAAGCCGGATGAAGAGAAGCTTGTCGATGCTGCAGTGAGCGGCATGCTGACATCGCTCGATCCGCACTCAAGCTATATGAATCCAAAAAGCTTCCGCGACATGCAAGTGCAAACCCGTGGCGAATTTGGCGGCCTTGGCATTGAAGTGACCATGGAAAATGGTGTGGTGAAGGTGGTGTCGCCAATTGATGAAACACCAGCTGCACGCGCTGGAATGCTGGCGGGCGATTTGATCACCCACCTTGATGGGGAGCAGATTACCGGACTGACCCTTGGCCAAGCGGTTGAGAAAATGCGTGGCAAGGTGAACACACCTTTGACCCTAACCGTTGTGCGCAAGGGACGGTCTGAACCGTTTGATGTTAAGATCGTTCGCGCTGTTATTCGCATTCGCTCAGTGCGGTCGCGCATAGAAGGTGACGATATTGGTTACATTCGCGTGACCACATTTAATGAACAAACCCAGGAAGGTTTGAACGCCGCGTTTGAAAGGATCACCAAAGAAGGCGGCGATAAGGTCAAAGGATATGTGATTGATCTGCGCAACAATCCTGGTGGACTGCTTGATCAGGCAATTTCGGTTTCTGATACATTCCTAGACCGCGGAGAAATTGTTTCTACACGCGGCCGCAATGCAGAAGAAACCCAACGCTTCAGCGCGCAAGCTGGCGACCTGGCCAACGGCAAGGACATTATTGTTCTGATCAATGGCGGTTCTGCTTCGGCTTCTGAAATTGTTGCCGGGGCCTTGCAAGATCATAAGCGGGCAACCCTGTTGGGAACACGTTCGTTCGGTAAGGGCTCTGTGCAGACAATCATTCCACTTGGTTCGTTTGGTGCAATGCGGCTAACCACTGCACGTTATTATACGCCAGCTGGTCGGTCCATTCAGGCAAAGGGCATCTCTCCAGATATCGAAGTCATTCAGGACTTGCCTGACGAGCTCAAAGACAAGAAAATAGAACCACGCGGCGAAGCCAACTTGCGTGGCCATTTGAAGAACGAAGAAGCTAAAGAAGAGAAAAAAGAAGAATCTGGTTCATCAGCCTATGTTCCTGCTGACAAGGAAAAAGATCAACAGTTGCAATATGCGCTGAACTTATTGCGCGGCATCAAGGTGAATGAAAACACCAAAGCAGAAGCGCCAAAGGAAGAGATGAAATCAGAAGAAATGAAAAAGGAAGAAAAGAAGGAAGACGCAAACTAATCTTCTCTTTCAAATTTCACACTATTTAAGGCCCTGCTTTGTGCGGGGCCTTTTTTACTTCTCCTTTGCATATGGGCTGTATACTTCAAAAACGAATCACTTGCGTGCCGATTAAGGCAACTGGGCTGGGCCGACTATGTATGATCTGGATTTTGATGAACTCGACACGCCTTTGCGCCGCCGAACATGGCGTGAGCGCATGGCGTCTATTTCCATTTCACCACTTAAAACAACAGTTTACCTTACCTTCATAGGCCTGGGTGGATTGGTAGCATGGAGCGCGCTTATTGGCGCTGAACGCGCCATAGAGCCTGTCAAAACCGTTGCACTTCCGCCGGCACCGAAAGCAACTGCCGAAGGTGTCGTAGCGCGCAAAAAGATTACCGTGCTGAACGATGATGAGCCTTTAGAGCCAAAGCAGGTGGCCACCGAACATTATTCAGCCCCGCCGCCACTGGTGCGTGTGGGGTCTCCGTTTGAGGGAAAATCCAACACCCCGACGCGGGGTAAATGGATCAGGATTCCCCGCCCTGGCGAAGTTGGCTTAAGTGCTATCGACCGGCAGTTTGGTGATGAAGAAGACGACATCACCACGGGCACGGTTTCACCACGCGACTAAAAGCGAAAATGTGAAAGCGTGTTGACGCTGTCATGCATGTGGGTTAACCGGAACAAAACAAGTTGAAGAACTGAGCCGGGTTACCAGCCTATGACCAAACCTTCCCGTAAATCACTGCCCTATCGGCCCTGTGTGGGCATTATGCTGTTGAACAAGCACAATCTGGTTTGGGTAGGCCGGCGCGTTTCCAAATGGCATGGCGATGGCTCTGCAGCATTGTGGCAAATGCCGCAAGGGGGCATTGATAAGGGCGAGAAACCCAAAGTGGCCGCGTTCCGCGAACTGGAAGAAGAAGTGGGCACAGCCAACGCCAAATATATCGCCAAAACCAAGGGCTGGCTGCATTACGATCTGCCCGATGAGGCGATTGGCACGGCCCTAAAAGGCAAATATCGCGGCCAGAAACAAAAATGGTTTGCCTTGCGCTTTAAGGGTGACGATTCAGAAATTAACATCACCCCCGATGGCCATGACCCTGAGTTTGATGCCTGGCAATGGGTGCCGGTGACCCAACTCACCGCCCTTGTGGTGCCGTTTAAACGCGATGTATATGCCCAGGTGGTTGAGCAATTCTCCGCGCTTTTTGAGGGGTAGGGTGCGTATGTGGCTGCCGGCAAGCAAATCGGGTTGCCGGCAGATATTACGAGGTGCGGCTTTGTGTAACCTTATCTGCAAGCCCTTTCAGATTTCCCTCGATGATTTTTCCCATCATCATTTTCATTAAGCCCATGAGCCATCCCAAGGGGCCATATTTCACGCGATAATTAAATGTCCAGATCACCTCAGAGCGATCTCCAATTGGCATGATGAACACCCCTGATTTTGCTCCTTTCAAGGGCATTGCCGCCATGTCGGACAATTCAACTGTGAAACCTTGGCCAGGTTTCCACTCTGTAACTGTTTCCACTACCGATGTTCCGTTCTCGAAATTATTGCGGCACTTTGAACCCAGGCCATCAGCACCTTCGCTCAACGCATCAACAGATGTAATAAGCGGTGCAAACTCATCAATGTGCATATACCTGCCGAGAACTGCCCAAACAGCGTCGGGGGTAGCGTCTATCTCTCGGGCTCGTTCAAAATTTATCATACCTGGTTCCTGATTGTTGGTGCGATATGGGTTTCGCCAGTGCTTCTGAACTTCAA
>JBPCVX010000253.1:0-2859 GCA_051010095.1 Hyphomicrobiales bacterium | reverse complement strand
CAGCATATGTGCTGTGCGGCCTGCCTCTGCCAGCACTTCAGGCAAATCGCCCATCACTCGGCCAAGCACAGCGGCACCATCTGCGGCATCTTGCAGGCGGCCCTCCGGCCCAAGTTTCGCTTCCATCCATTCGCGCACCACGGGTTCTGCTGCTTCCCACATATTAAGCTGCGGGTTCAGAGTGCGGGCCACCCCTTCCACCACAACCATTGTCTTTTGTAGTAAAAGCAATTGCGGCTGGGTTTGCATGTCGAATTGTTCGGTCACCTGAAAAAGCTGGCCAAGCAACTTGGCCATGGAAATTTCTTCAGCGTTTTTGTCCATCAATGGCTCACCAATGGCGCGCAGGGCTTGCGCAAAGCTTGCCACTGGCTTTGTTTCCGGCACATAGCCTGCATCAAAATGCACTTGCGCCACACGGGTGTAGTCGCGGGTGATGAAACCATAGAGAATTTCGGCCAGGAACATGCGGTCTTTGGGTGAAAGGCGCCCGACAATGCCGAAATCCACCGCCACTAGCTCGCCATTCCCATCAACAAACAGATTGCCCTGATGCATATCTGCGTGAAACACCCCGTCGCGCATGGCATGGCGCAGGAAAGACTGGATAACCGCATCGCCCAAAAGCGGCAGATCATGGCCTTGTTCTTTCAGCGTAGCGACATCAGATAGCGGCGTGCCATCAACCCATTCCAGCGTGAGCACGCGTTTGCCGGTGCGCATCCAGTCCACCGACGGCACCCGGAAATAAGGATCATCAGCGGTGTTTTGCGCCATCTCTGAAATGGCTGAGGCCTCCATGCGCAAATCCATTTCCAACGTCACCGTATCGGCAAGGGTTTGAACGGCTGCCACCGGGCGTAGCCGCCGCACAGGCTCCAGAAAACGTTCTGCGTTACGTGCCGCAAAGAAAAAAGTTTCCATTTCGCTAGCGAAACGAGCTTCAATATTCGGGCGTAAAACCTTGATTGCAACGTCATCGCCTTCAACGGTTTGGGCGCGGTGCACCTGAGCGATCGACGCCGCTGCCACAGGCTCTGAAATCTCGGTAAAGTGGTTTTGCCAGGGCTCACCCAACATTTTATCGATCTCAACGAGTGCGTCCTGATGGGCAAATGGTGCCATACGGTCTTGCAGTTCTGAAAGCTCGACCGCGCGCTCTGGCCCGACAATATCTGCTCGCGTCGCCAGAAACTGCCCAAGCTTGATGTAGGTCGGGCCCAGTTCGGTGAGGGCCTCTGCCACCGGATTCTTGCCATCCTGCGGTGCGCCGCCCATCCCGCCGATTTTGTAGGCAAGCCTGGCAAGTGCCGGTAGCTCGCCAAGTTGGTCTGGCGGGATAACGCGGTGCCGCGCCAGAGTGCGTCCGGCGCGGGCTAATCGAAACAAATGACGGATTTGGGAAAACATGTACCGTAATCTCTACAAGCGCCAGCCAGAATGAAGGGCAACAATGCCACCGGTGAAATTCTGATATTTCACATTGCCAAAGCCTGCGTCGGCGATCATCCCGAGAAATTCATCTTGTTCGGGAAATTGACGAATGGATTCAACAAGATATCGATAAGGTTGACCATCGCCTGTAACCACCTTGCCAATAGCGGGAATCGCAGTAAAGGAATAGGCATCGTAGAGCGTATCAAGGCCTGGAACCTCGACATGGCTGAACTCAAGGCACAGGAAATGTCCGCCGGGTTTTAACACGCGGTAGGCTTCGCTGAGCGCCTTATCGATATGGGTGACATTGCGGATGCCAAAGGCGATGGAATAGGCATCAAAGCTCTTGTCTTCGAAGGGCAGTGCCTCTGCGTTGCCAACCGAAAACGAGACATTGCGTGAAAAACCGTCCTTTTTGGCGCGTGTGCGCCCTTCTGCGATCATTTCAGGGTTAATATCGCACAATGTGACCTTGCATGCGGGCCCGCCGGCTTTCAACAATCTGAAGGCGATGTCGCCTGTGCCGCCCGCTACATCCAGATGGTGGAAGGGTTTGCTGGATTTCGGCGGCGATACAGCATTGATCAAGGCATCTTTCCATGGCCTGTGCAGACCGCCAGACATGAGGTCGTTCATCAGGTCGTAACGCGCGGCAACCTTAGAAAAGACGTCATTTACACGCGCTTGTTTTTCGGTTTCATCCACATTTTGGAAGCCGAAATGGGTGCGCGTGCCAAATTTTTGCGTCGAACCGGTCATCATCTTTACACTTACGAACAATTTTGCGCTGCAAGATAGCTGAAGCGCGGTATAAACACCATCTCAGAAATTAAAAATGGTAACCAGGATAGCCCTTTATGCCCGAGCTGCCCGAAGTTGAAACGGTAAAGAACGGTCTTGAGCCGGTGATGCGAGGAAATAGCATCAAAACGGCCCATGTGCGCCGGGAAGGTCTGAGGTTTCCGTTTCCTGAAAATATGAGCGCGCGCTTATCGGGCCAGCGCGTGACGGGTTTAAAGCGCCGGGCAAAATATATCCTCATTTCACTCGAAGGTGGCGAGGTATTGCTGGTGCATCTTGGCATGACAGGCCGGTTCACGATTTGTAACGGCAAAGAGGGCTCTGACCATATGCCCGGCGTGTTTCAGCATGAAAAAGATGTCGGTGCCCATGATCATGTGATTTTTGACATGGAGGGCGGTGAAACGATTGTCTATGCAGACCCCAGGCGTTTCGGCATTATGGATGTCTTTCCGCAAGACGAAGAAAGCGCTCACCCGCTGCTCGCCCATTTGGGAGTTGAGCCGTTGGGTAACAGCCTCACGGCAGATTATTTGAATGAAGCCTGGCGTGGCCGCAAAATGCCGTTAAAAGCTGCCCTTCTGGATCAAAAAATCATTGCAGGCCTGGGCAACATATATG
>JBPCVX010000252.1:0-4330 GCA_051010095.1 Hyphomicrobiales bacterium | reverse complement strand
CTTTGCCGCATTCACGAAATCAATTGGCAGTACCTCGCTGCCTGCCACAGTTCCCGCAACAAGCGCTCCGGCCGCCGATGCCGCCATGAGATCACGGCGTGACAGACCACCCTTTTTCTTGTCGGTTGTCTTCGTCATTTGCTTCTCCTTTCCCATATGTGAAGCTAAGTTCATTGTTTTGCTTTTTCGTCTTTTGCGCGTTTCAGCACGTCTTCAAGCGCAGGCATGGCTTTTGCCTTGCGCGCGTTTTCGGCAAACTTCGCCGCCTTTTTGATGCAGACGGGGCATTTTGTTTTGCTTTGGTAGAGCACCTGGCAGTGCAGGCATTGCAGACATTCGTTAGGATTGATGTTGCCTTCAGGATGGATGGCTTGAACCATGCATTCCTTGGTGCACCGCGCACACGGGTCGCCGCATTGTTTGTAACGTTTCAGCCATTCAAACATGCGCATGCGCGCAGGGATGGCCAGCGCAGCCCCCAGCGGACAGAGATACCGGCAGCAAAACCGTTCAACAAAAAGGCCCGCTGCCAGCAATGCAAATACAAACGCTAAGTAGGGCCAACTTCGCTGAAACTTGAGAATAATCGCAGTTTTGAACGGCTCGACCTCGGCAAATCTTTCCGCAAGCTCAAGCGAATAAAGAGATAATCCGAACAATGCCAAAAAGATCATGTATTTGAGGGGCCAAAGCCGCTCATGCAAAGCCCAAGGCACCGCGAACTGGGGAATGCGCAATAGTTTGGCAAGACGGTTGGTCAGTTCTTGAAGAGCACCAAACGGGCACAACCAACCGCAAAAAACGCCTCTGCCCCAAAACAGCAATGATGCTGCAACTGATGCCCATAAAATGAATACCAATGGGTCCATCAGGAAGGCAGACCAGGAGAAATTTGTTGTCAGCGCGGAAAATAATGCCAGCACGTTGACAACAGAGAGTTGCGCATTTGCGTACCAGCCCAGGAACACAAGCGTGAATAACAGAAAGCCAATGCGGAACCAGAACGTAAACTCTTCACTTCTGGTAACTTGCATCTGAAAGAAAAATACAGCCGTTAAAATCATCAATGCGATCAACAGAATCGCAACCTCAAATTTTTTCTTTTCCCAGATGCGTTGCCACAAGTGTGTTAGCTGTTGAGCATCAGAGTTTGCGAGCTCACCTGAAACTTGAGAAGTTTGTGGCGCGGGCGCAGACTGCGCCGTGTCAATGAACCGCAAAGGGGTTTGATAGCCAAGGTCGAAGGTTATGAACGCCTTGTCGATTGCACCAACAGAGCGCTGCACGAGAAGTTGCAGTCTGAAGGCTTCGGTTGGATTGAACTCAGCGTCGGCGGGGATTTTGAACAAATCCATTTCGGTGAACGTTGGCGCGCCAACAGCGGCCACTTGGCCCAGACGGCGGTGTTGCTTGTCGAAAAACCGGGTCGACGCATCCCCGTGGATGAGCTGAATGCGGTCGAAAATGCCGCCGCGTACGTAACCAGAACCTTTAAAGGAATATCGCCCACGCCCAACAACCAATACAGCGTGCTCACCCTCTTCCAACCAGGTCTTCAGGTTTTCGTATTCCGCTTTTCCCAGGAGCGACCGACCGATGGTTGGCACACTCACCAATGCCAAATGCAGATCGATGAACCTGTCGTCTGCATCGCCCTTTTCAGGGTGATCGCGGGCGCGCTCATCTGCTGCGTTCTCAAAGGCCTCGTTGACTTGCGCTACATCCAGCGAGAGCCTCCGAATGGACCCATCACCGGATAATGTGGCCCAGTCTTCCTCTTGCGGATCGGTTTCGGGTTTAAGCTTGCGCACCGGACCGCTAGAGGCAACTTCCGCTGTTAACCCGCCAAGGCCAAGGGCGCGGGATGCCTTAAGGCCGGCGCGAATGATGGAATCATCGATAACAATGATCGTAACCGTTGCACCGGAAACGATATCGAGCTCATGGCTTGAGCTTGTCTTGCTGGCCTCTGCAATGAGATCAACGCCCACATAGCCTTCAATGACCTTTTTGATTTTGGAATCGGGTATCCCGATCAGCACAATGGGCTCAGAGTGTTTGACGAGATTGAGGCCGGTTACTTTGGCTTCTTTGTCCACCCCCATCAGGATGTGGATGGGTTTGCCTGAATACCCGGTCGTAGTGACGAAGTCTGAGGTCAGTAGCACATATCCAAGCACTTTATCGCCCTTGAGCGCGGGCACGACGGGCACGTTGTCGGTGATCTGCCCATACGTGTCTGCACCGGGAACAAGTTCGGAAACATCAACCTTGCTTAGAAATTTTTCGATAATTGGTTCGGAATGCGCAGATGCCGTTTGCAGCAGTATTAAGCACGCCAAAAAGGCGATTAGTCGGCGGAATATCAATCGCGCCCTGCGATACATCAAGCACAGCCTCCAGCTTATTTTCTAGGAGGATATGAAAATCTAGACTGGCTATTGTTGCGCTTCGTCAATGAATGGGTCGAAAGTGGCCCGGCAAGGTGTATCTCGCGTGCGCGGCCATGCGCCTCGTATAACTTACTGCAAATTTCACGATCGAAAATTCTGAAACCAAGAGCGCGCGCTGGCGGTGATAGAAGCGGGTTCTCAGTTCTGATTTAGCGCAGTGACGGGGGTCCTGTTTTTTAAAGCGAATAAAAGCTACTGTAATTCAGACATGCTCAAAGTTTTCATCGTTGCTTGCTGGGAGTATTTTTCGATAACCGACACCTCACAGTCTACCAAAGAGACCTTTGTGCAGGTTTTGGGTGTACTTTTGTTGGCCACTTGTTTTTGGGTTGCTAATCCGCAGTCTATGATGTCGGCGGAAAAAGTCGCGCAAAGAACGTCTTATTTCCCAAATACAGAGCCCCTCGGCCCAGACGAAATTAGGGTGATCGCTCTTGGAACCGGGACACCGAATTTTCGGCGTTCGCAGGCTTCTGCTTCATGGTTAGTAGAATTGGGCAATGGCGAGAAGTTTCTTTTTGATATCGGCACCGGATCGCTTGCCAACTTGGCCGCGTTAGAAATTCCATACACACTGGTCGATAAGATTTTCATCAGCCATTTACATGTCGATCATATCGGTGATCTTGATGCGATGTATATTGGTGGTTGGGTATCGAACCGAACGGTGCCTCTGCGCGTTTGGGGGCCGAGTGGATTGAAACCAGAGTTTGGCACGAAGTATGCGATCGATCGGCTGCGAGAAATGTTTACTTGGGATATTACTGGGCGGCGCGGAAATATGCCTTCTTCAGGTGGTCACATCGAAGTAACAGAATTTGACTACTCGAAAACTGATGTGGTTTACGAAAAAAATGGGGTTAAGATCCGCGCCTGGCCCGCCGTGCACGGAATCGATGGTTCGGTGAGTTACTCTTTGGAATGGAACGGTCTAAAGTTCGTTTATTCGGGTGATACCAATCCCAACAAGTGGTTTATTGATCAGGCCAAAGGGGCAGATCTGCTTATTCACGAGTGTTATTTAACTGTACAACAGTTCATCGATTTCAAAAAATATGATCCCGATCGCGCACGAATTATTGCATCTGTTATTCACACACCTCCAGATGCCTGTGGCAAGATTTTTGCTATGCTCAAACCACGCCATGCGATCGCTTACCACACGTTTAATGACTTCAACATAGCGCCAGATACGATTGCCGCGATCCGCCAAACTTATGATGGTCCGCTAACCCTCGCAAATGATCTGCTGGTCTGGAATATGTCGCCAAGTAAGGTGACCGTGCGCAAGGTGGTGGCTTCAGATAGCCCGCTGCCTGCTGAGCCCCCTACACCAGCTGGGCCGCCTGACCCTAGTGAGCGGACCAATCTATCAGACTGGTTGGAAGAAGGCCGTTTAGATTTGTCAAAGTAGGAAGCCACTGCGAAGATTTACATGATCTTCGATTGTTCTGATGTTTGATGGTGACATATGCTGAATACGCAGCGTTCCAGAGTAAGATATTGATCGACAGTCTAATTCAGTTTTCAAAAGGAATGTTCCATGAGCTTTGTATCGAACGGTGCTGTTGCCGCAGGTGAGTCTATCCGTTTGGTAGCGGAATTTGCAGAGCAGCATTTTACAGCTGAAGACGGCGTTGCTGATTTTACGTTCGGTAATCCGCATGAGCGCCCGCTCGCAGGTATTGTCAGTGCCATTAAAGAGGCAGCGGAACCGCATTCAAATGATTGGTTTGCATACAAAACAAACGTTGAATCCGCTACCGAGGTTATCGCGGAAGCGTTGTCAGAAGAATTGTCGCTCGGCTTTGTGCCGACTGACATAACAATGACCCAGGGCGCGTTCACAGCGATAGCCCTTGCGTTTGATCTGGTTC
>JBPCVX010000251.1:0-11730 GCA_051010095.1 Hyphomicrobiales bacterium | reverse complement strand
GACCCACGTTGATCGCTTAAGCACTGGCTTGCTTGCATAAAGATGACCAGCCCAAACGGGCACACTGTGTATCCTGATGAGATCAGGTGAGACCATAATAAGGGGGCTGAAATGCGCGGGGGTAAGTTTTTTAGATTTTTTAATCGTTCAAAAACAACAAACTAACTTGTCTATACAAGTTAGTTTTCCAGTAATCCGGCCTCCCAGCCAAGAATGGCGCGTTTGCGGGTAATACCCCAATGATATCCACACATGGCGCCGGATTTTCCAAATACCCTGTGGCATGGCACCACGAAGGAAAACGGGTTCATGCCAACAGCCGTGCCCACGGCCCGCGCCGCGCCTGGCTTTTTGCCAATATGGGTGGCGATATCTGAATAGGTGGTTGCCTTGCCCGCAGGGATACGCAGCAAAGTGCGCCACACATCGACCTGAAACTCAGAGCCAATGAGCACCACGCGCAAGGGATCAGACTTTGACCAGCGTTCGGGATTAAAGATACGCTCAGCATAGGGAGCAGTTTTCTCAGGCGCACTGATAAAGCGTGCGGCTGGCCATCGCGCCATCATGTCTTCCAAGGCATTGCTTTCATTGCCCTCATCGGCAAATCCCAGACCGGCCAGGCCGCGGTCTGTTGCCACCAGCATCACAGTCCCAAACGGACAAGGGTGAAACCCATAGGCCATTTCCAGGCCCGCGCCCTTGGCCTTGTAATCACCTGGTGTCATGGCTTCATGGGTTACAAACAGATCGTGAAGACGGCCAGGACCAGACATGCCAACCTCGAAGGCTGTATCAAGCACCGATGCGCTGTCGCGCAGAAGCTCACGCGCATGATCTAACGTAAGTGCCTGCAAAAACCCTTTTGGAGACACACCTGCCCAGCGGGTGAAAATCTTTTGTAAATGCGCCGGGCTTAACTGCGCAAAATGGGCCAACTCATCCAAAGAAGGTTGCTCACGCCAGTTCTCGCTCAAATAAGAAATAACGTTACGAATGTGGTTATAGTCCTGCGCATTATCATTTGCAGGGCCAGGTGCCGGGGCGGTAACCGCCATTTGGTCTATACGTGCATGTTCCATGTCTGCTGTTTTAGGCATGTCTGGTATCCACAGCCACCCGATTCTTGTGCCCTCAATCTAGGGCGTTGTTTTCGCGCGCTTAAGAGCTAAATCAAACGCATCTGCAAAGTTTTTTAATTCGCCCGGCGAAAGAAACGCGCCCAAGCGCAGCTTCTTGCCATGCGAGGTGAGCCAGAGCGGCCCATACGTTTCCAAATTTTCGTTATAGTCTAGTTCAACGCGTGCCCAATAGGCCTGCAACCGCCATTCCTGGGTTTCAAGCTTGGCGCCGCCTTTGCGCACAACCACTTCCCCATCGATAATCTCAACCGTTTCAAAAATTTTCGCATCGGCATAATTGCGTTTAAACGCCCAATAGATGAGCACGGCATCAAGACCAAAAAAACCGAAGACCGGCCATGCCCCTAGCATAAGAAATGCGATGCCAGCGCCGAAGCTCACAATGCCAACCGCACTCATTAAAACAATAAAACCCGGCCCGCTAAGCGAGCGGTGGGGTTGCAGCAAAGCTCTGAATTTAGGCGTAGCATCTGTGGTCATGTCATCACCATAATCGCATTGGAGGGGAAAAGTGCAATCAATCATTTGACGTACAGTGTTCACTTTTGTCTTTTAGGAAGACAACAAGCAAGCAGATCACATGGCACGACTATCAAAACTGACCCGCGCAGAAATCGAAGAGTTTTATGCAACATTGCAAGCTCAAAACCCAGAGCCCAAGGGCGAACTTCACTACGTCAACACCTATACAATGCTGGTGGCGGTGGTGCTTTCAGCTCAAGCAACCGATGAGGGTGTGAACCGGGCAACGGGCCCGTTGTTTGAGGTCGCAGATACCCCAGAAAAAATGGTCGCACTCGGCGAGGCGACAGTGCGCGATTACATTAAAACCATCGGGCTCTTCCGCAATAAAGCAAAGAACGTGATTGCTTTGTCTGAGCAACTTATTGCCAATCATTCAGGTGAAGTTCCAGAAGAACGCGACGCCATGGAGGCCTTGCCTGGTGTTGGGCGGAAGACCGCAAACGTCGTGCTCAACATGGCGTTTGGGCACCCGACGATCGCGGTCGACACCCATATTTTTCGCATTGGCAACCGCACCGGACTGGCGCAAGGAAAGGATGTGGTGGAGGTTGAACGTAAGCTTGAAAAGGTGACACCCGATCACTTCAAGCTACATGCCCATCACTGGCTGATTTTGCACGGGCGGTATGTATGCAAGGCGCGCAAGCCCGATTGCGCGGTGTGCGTGGTCTACGACATTTGCAAATTCAAAGACAAAACCGTCTAAACCGCATCGTCGCGTGCCACGATCTTATAAATATGCGTCATGTATGCGGTGGTGAAAATTGGCATAATCAGATTGCCGAGCGGAATAAACGCAAGCGCTGCCGGCAGCATGCCTGCTGCAAACACCCGGCCCGCATTGCGTTTGCGCAGTGCTTTCGCCTCGCGGCTCGGCAAATGGCGCATGCCGGTCATCTCAAAATATTCCCGTCCCAACAGATAGGCATTGGCCAAGAACAATCCAATTGCGCCAATGCCAATGAAAAGGAAGGGGAGCATCAGGATGTGAACAATCAATACCAAAAACGCAAATTGCAGCGCCATTAGCATTGAAGGGGCAAGCGGAACCGATGAACCAGGATTGTCGTCAGGGTAATATTTCTGTTCAACCCGTTCAGCCACGTCATCCATGAAGAGACCCGCGAATACGGCTGTTACCGGACCCATAAGATAAAATCCCAACACCAGATAAAGCGCCATAACGCCAATACCCGCGAACCAGCTGGCGGTGGTCTCAATCCATTGCGTGCTTGAAAAAGTGAAGGCGGCCAAACCAAACTGCACGCCAACGGCGAGAAGAACAAACAGAACGACCGTTAATCCCAACGCTTTAAACAAGACATTGCGGAATGGCGGCGACAAAAGTTGGGAAAAGGCCTTGCTGGCAGCAGAGAACATCAACAAATCCAAGTGATTAAACCTGTGCCTGAAATAGTGATTGAGCGCAAAAATAACAAGAGGCAAACCTCTTGCGCCGGCGTTTGCGATGACTATACTGCGCCGCAAATTCCCCCAAAAAGTTAGGCCTTTCTCATGACCAAGCCCGATTATGATGTGCACGGCATCGGCAACGCAATTGTTGATGTTCTTTCGCGCCAGGATGAAGCGTTTCTGGACACGTATGGCATCACCAAAAGCGCAATGACGCTGATTGATGAAGACCGGGCGGAACTGCTTTATGGCGTTATGGGTCCCGCTATTGAAGTCTCTGGTGGTTCAGCGGCCAACACCATCGCGGGCGTTGCCTCATTTGGCGGCAAGGGCGTATTTACCGGGAAAGTGCGCAATGACCAACTGGGTGATGTGTTCAGCCACGACATTCAGGCAGAAGGGGTCACTTTCACCACCCCGCGCTCAACATCTGGTCCCTCAACGGCGCGCTGTCATATTCTTATTACGCCTGATGGTGAGCGCACCATGAACACTTACCTTGGCGCCTGCGTGAACTTGGGTCCGGTTGATCTGGATGAAGATATTATCGCCAAATCCGCCATCACCTATATGGAAGGCTATCTGTTCGACAAGGAAGAAGCGAAAGAGGCTTTCCGTGCGGCAGCCGCCATGGCGAAGAAGGCGGGCCGCAAAGTCTCTCTCACCTTGTCGGATTTATTTTGTGTTGATCGGCACCGGGCTGAATTTCTTGATCTCACCCGCAACAGCGTTGATATCTTGTTTGCCAATGAGGCAGAAATTATCGCGCTGTACGAAGCCAGCAATTTTGACAAGGCACTTGCCGCTGTGCGCAAGGATTGCGAGTTTGCAGCGCTCACCCGCTCTGAAAAAGGTTGCGTGGTGGTTAATGGCGAGGATGTTATTACAGCGCCCGCGTTGCCCATCGAGAAACTTGAGGATGCCACAGGTGCCGGCGATCTGTTTGCTGCAGGCTTCTTGTTTGGTCTCACCAACGGGCGCGATGCTGAAAACTGCGCCAAGCTTGGTGTGTTGGCAGCAAGCGAGATCATCTCGCATGTTGGTGCGCGGCCAGAGAAGTCACTCCACGAACTCGCCACCGAACACGGTCTCGCGTAATCCGTCACCACACTGTGGTTTGCAGGTGAACTTGGGCGCAGGGCATAAAGTGCCATGCGCCTGATTATCTGTATTGCTGTTCTGCTGGTTTTGTTACCTGGCCAGCGCGCGAGTGCGGATGCGAGAAGCGATTTTAAGTCGGCAATGACGCACTACACCGATCAAGACTATCGACGCGCGATACCTTTGTTGCGCCGCGCGGCAGCCTTCGCCCATCATGGGGCGCAATACACCCTTGGCCATTTGCACGAGCAAGGCTTAGGCGTTCGCCCGAACAAGGTTCTCGCATACATGTGGTTTGCAATTGCTGCCGCCAACACCAATGAGCGCGCCCCAGCACGCCGCAACGACGTCGCCAAACACCTGACCAGGCAACAATTGCTCGACGCGCAACGACAGGCGATCATTTGCGTAGACAGCAATTACAAAGATTGTAATGGGCCCTAAAGCTTTCTCAACCGCACGGTTTGAATGGCATGATCTGCTTCTTTGCGCATGATCAAATCTGCCCGATGGCGGGTGGGCAGCACATTCTCGCGCAAGTTCACCAAATTGATGGATTCCCAGATATTGTTGGCGATCTCGTGTGCCACTTCATCGGTGAGCCCGGCATAGCGGTGAAAATATGATTGCGGGTCCTGAAAGGCGGTCTCGCGCAGACGGAAAAACCGCTCAATGTACCAGCGCCGCAGCACTTCTTCATCGGCATCAATGTAGATGGAGAAATCAAAGAAATCAGACACAAACGGCACTGCAACACCGCCACTGGGTGGTGTTCCTGTTTGCAAAACATTCAGACCCTCCACAACGAGTATGTCGGGTTGACCAAACGTTACGGTCTCATCGGGAATGACATCGTAAGTGAGGTGAGAATAAACGGGTGCTGCAACATCGCCCTTGCCCGCTTTGATGTCGCGCAGGACGCGCAAGAGCCGTTGCACATCATAGCTTTCAGGAAAACCTTTGCGGTTCATCAAACCTCGGCTTTCAAGTTCTGCGTTGGGCAGCAGGAAGCCATCGGTGGTGAGTAACGCCACTTTCGGGTGGCTTGGCCAGCGCGCCAAAAGCTGGCGCAAAATACGCGCCGTTGTCGATTTGCCAACCGCAACCGAGCCCGCCATGCCGATGACATAAGGAACCTTAGCGCCGTTGCCCCCAAGAAAACTTTGCGTGTCACGAAACAGCTCTTGGGCGGATTCCACATAAAGCGACAGCAAACGCGACAGCGGCAAATAGATTTCTGCCACCTCATCCAGTTCAACCTGAACACTTAATCCGCGCAGTTTATTCAGTTCTTCAGCGGTTAACGTCATGGGCGTGTCGGCGCGCAATCTTGCCCAATCAGCGCGGGTGAAATCCCTAAATGGGGAAACTGTATCTGGAGCTTTATTACTCATAATTTTACTCTTCGCGCGCTGCCTTTTCTTCCAACCCACTCGTGTCCTGGCGCCGTGCCAGTTCTGCACATACATCATCCCAGTCCACGCCTGCGGCTTCCAGCAACACAGCGAGGTGGTATATCACGTCGGCAGCTTCAGCGATTGTGTGTTTCTTATCCCCCGACGCGCTGGCAAGTGCCAATTCAAAGGCCTCTTCACCAAATTTCTTGGCACATGCATCAACGCCCTTGTGCAACAGCGAGGCTGTGTATGAAGTCTCGGCACTTTCGTGTTTGCGCGCGCCAATTGTTGCGGCCAATTGTGCAAGAACCTCTAACCTGGATGTATCCTTCAATACCATAGTGCTTTTGTCCTAATTCAAACGCATAGGCAGGCCAGCCTCGGCCATATAGCGCTTCGCCTCACCAATCGAATAGGTTCCAAAATGGAAAATAGATGCCGCCAACACTGCGGTCGCGCCGCCATCGCGAATACCTTCAACCAAATGTTCAAGCGTTCCCACACCGCCCGAGGCAATCACTGGAATGTTCACCGCTTGCGTTATGGCGCGGGTAAGAGGAATGTTAAATCCATCGCCTGTGCCGTCCCGGTCCATGGAGGTGAGCAGGATTTCACCAGCCCCAAGGGCTGCCACCTTGCGCGCAAAATCTACTGCATCAATGCCGGTTTTTTCGCGCCCGCCATGGGTGAATATTTCCCAGCGCACGGGGTCGCCGTCATCGGAAATACGCTTGGCATCAATGGCCACCACAATGCATTGGGCGCCAAATTTGTGGGACGCTTCTTCCACCAGTTCAGGTCGGCGCACGGCTGAAGTGTTGATCGACACTTTATCAGCGCCCGCCAAAAGCAGCTTGCGCACATCTTCCACTTCGCGCACACCGCCGCCAACGGTGAGCGGCATAAAACAATGCTCTGCCGTGGCGCTCACCACATCGAAAATCACATCGCGGTCTTCATGGCTTGCCGTGATATCGAGAAAGCAAAGTTCATCTGCACCTGCGGCATCATAGGCGATTGCCGCATCAACCGGATCGCCTGCATCGCGCAAGTCAACAAAGTTGACACCTTTCACAACGCGTCCGTCTTTCACATCAAGGCATGGGATAACGCGGGCTTTAAGCATTTTGCGCCTCGCTTAACTCACCAAGCATGGCAAGGGCTTCATCTGCATCAAGACGGCCATCGTATAATGCGCGTCCAGAAATGGCGCCTTCAAGGATTGCGCAATCAGGTTCAACCAGCCGCTTGATATCGTCGATTGATGCCAGCCCACCAGAGGCAATCACTGGAATAGAAACCGCATGCGCCAGCTCCAAAGTTGAAGGAATGTTCAACCCTTTCAACACGCCGTCGCGGTCAATGTCTGTGTAGATAATTGCGGCAACGCCCGCATCTTCAAACTGTTGTGCAAGATCGATGGCAGTCAGCTCGGATGTTTCTGCCCAACCTTCCACAGCCACTTTACCGCCCTTGGCATCAATGCCCACGGCCACTTGGCCAGGAAATGCCTTGCATGCTTCTTTCACCAAATCTGGATCGCGCACGGCAACGGTTCCCAAAATAACCCGGGCAATTCCCTTTTCCAGCCACGTGGCGATGGTGTCGAGATCGCGTATCCCGCCGCCCAATTGTGCGGGCATGGAAATGGCACCCAAAATAGCTTCAACCGCATCACCATTAACGGGCTTTCCTTCAAACGCGCCGTTGAGATCAACAATGTGAAGATATTCAAATCCTTGGCGTTCGAAGCTTGCAGCCTGTGCTGCCGGGCTGTCATTGAACACCGTTGCCTGGTCCATGTCGCCCAGTTTCAGGCGCACGCACTGGCCGTCTTTAAGGTCTATTGCTGGAAACAAGATCATGGTGCCCACCTCAAAAAGTTGGCAATGAGCTGAAGGCCGAGCTTTTGGCTCTTCTCAGGGTGAAACTGCGTGGCCACCATATTATCACGCGCAACCATGGCGGTGATTGGCCCGCCATAGTCTGCGGTGGCGATCACATCGTCATCACGCTCTGCTGCAAGATGATAGGAATGCACGAAATAGGCATGTTGACCTTCAGGGCCTGTGTCGATTGAGCCTAACAGAGGATGAGACCTTGATAGATTCAGCGTGTTCCAGCCCATGTGCGGAATTTTGCAGGATGGATCTTGCGGCTCGATGAGTTTGACATCACCCGGTATCCAGTTGAAGCCTTGTGTTTCGCCGAATTCCAGGCCACGCGTCGCCATGAGCTGCATGCCAACGCAGATCCCTAAGAACGGTTTGCCCACACCACGCACTTGCTCTTCAAGTGCTTCCCACATTCCTGTAACGGCCTGCAGGCCTTGCTTGCAATCTGCAAAGGCGCCGACACCTGGCAGCACAATGCGATCAGCAGCACGCACAATTTCCGCATCAGGCGTTACATCGATCTGGGCATCAACACCAGATTCACGCGCTGCACGGGCAAAGGCTTTCGAGGCGGAATGAAGATTGCCCGAGCCGTAATCAACAATGGCAACTTTCATCTATCGCTTCCAAATTGAGGGTAAAGACCCGCGCCACTGTCACCGGCTGCGAACTTGAGTGCGTTGGAAGATGTACGCGCAGGCTTGATATCTTCACCTTGGCGGTCCTGAGCAGAAATCAATCTGGAGAGAAAAAGCCGCTCACTTTCGCGCAACGTGTTTGCGCCCACGATATCGAGAAATTTGAACCCGCGTCGCTCTAGCGCCCATCGGCGCAATTCATTGCCATCAAGCCACATGAATGCATTCAAGCCAAGATTAACAGCAAGCATGACCCAACCTGGAATATTGGTCATCATCACCACGGTATTGAGCACCATTAAGGCGGTAAAATATGCAGCTGCGATGATCCACATGCGCCGGTACAGCGTCCACAGCAGAGGAATGAAAAGGGCTGGCCAGCACAAACCCTCCTTCACAAACACGAGTTTCTCCGGCGCATTCAGAATGTCGCCAGTGTCGCCGTTTGGGTGATGAACCGTATAGGTTTTCATCGCTCTTGCCTTATTACGATTTCTAAAGCGTGCCCTTGGTTGATGGCACATCATCCGCCTTGCGGGGGTCAATCTCAATCGCTTCCCGCAAAGCGCGCGCCAATGCCTTGTAACAAGTTTCGGCGATATGGTGGTTATTGTCACCATAGAGATTTGCCACATGCAGCGTTATGCCGGAATTCTGCGCAAAAGCCTGAAACCACTCTTTGAATAGCTCGGTATCCATTTCGCCAAGCTTGGGCCGGTCGAACTCGACATCCCATACCAGATAAGGCCTACCTGAAATATCAAGCGCCACCTGGGTGAGGGTTTCATCCATGGGCAGCGCTTGGCTTGCATAACGCCGGATACCTCTTTTATCGCCAAGCGCCTGGGCAAAAGCCTGGCCAATGGCGATGCCGGTATCTTCTGTCGTGTGGTGCATATCAATATGCAGATCGCCGTGCGCGCGCACGTTTAAATCTATCAATGAATGGCGCGAAAGCTGCTCCAGCATATGGTCGAGAAACCCAATCCCGGTTTCAATGTCATAAGTCCCCGTACCGTCGAGATTGAGCTCAACAGATATTTGGGTCTCGTTGGTGTCGCGTTTCAGCTTTGCAGTGCGCATATCTCGCCTCGTCACTATGGAGCGGAAACCTTTTATCAGGCCCTGTCTGCGAGCGCCAGAGCCATCAAAAGCGCATCTGAGCGGGTGCCATCCTTATGGCGATAGTAATTATTTCGATAGCCTGTGCGTTTGAAGCCAATCTGTTCGTAAAACTGGATGGCGCGGGTGTTTAATTCATCAACTTCCAGGAACATCTTGGAAAGATTGGGGATCGCCTTTTTCAGATGGTTCAATAGCGCTGTTGCTATACCTTTTCGCTGGGCATCTGGATGGGTCGCGATGGTGATGATCTCCAGCTCATCTTCAACGATTTGCACAAGAATGAAGCCAAGCAGGGTGTCGCCATCGCGTGCAAAAAGTGTCACATTGCTGGGGTTGGAGAGCAATTCAGAAAAAGTTTTGGCGCTCCAGTTTTTCTCAAAACTGCTTGCATGCAATGCGGCCAATGCCTCTGCGTGGCATAATTCCGCACGCTCAAGCGAAATCATTGCTGCATCCGTTTTACACGTGAATTCTCAGAGGGCGGTTTTGCATCGGGCGGGCGTAAGTAAAGCGGCAAAGGAAGCGATTTTGGCGCCGGCATTTCCGCTGCCAAACGCCCCCAAACTGATGCGCGCGGCAAGGCGTCACCTAAAAACTGTTTCGCATGCGGAACGATATTTGAAACCAACGCGGCTCCAGACCCGATCACGGTGAAAGGGTCTAAAGGGGCAATTTCACCGACATTTTCAAGATTCACGGCCTGTGCAGGCAGAATCTCAGAAATGTTGGTGTCATATAGTGCTGCGTAAAGTTGACCACGCTTGGCATCGAGTGCTGCCATTATCGATGTGTTTGCGGATTCCACATTGCAGGCCATAGCTTGCAAAGTGGAAATGCCAATCACCGGAACATCTAGTGTTAGCGCAAATCCGCGCGCTGCGGCCACGCCAATACGCGATCCTGTAAACGTGCCGGGGCCCGTTGTAACCGCAATCTGCGTGAGGTCGCCAAACCCAAGAGCGGCATCCTCCATCGCTTCACCAATAAGCACATGCAAAGATTCAGCGTGCCCCCGCGACATCGGCACATGGCGTTCAGCAAAAATGCGATCTCCCGACCCGCTCAACAGCGCCACCGAGCACACATCCAATGTCGTATCAAAAGCAAGTATCGCCATAGCATTTCTCTTACAACCAAGGCGCGGCAACACAAAGCCCAAACTGTGGTTCGCTTTAAACCCCAACGCTGCTATGCTCACACACCTAAGCTGGGAGCCTACCATGTCCAACATCGATAAAGTCTTTTCTGGATCAATTCCGGAAATCTACGACACCTATCTCGTCCCGTTGATTTTTTTAGACTACGCAGAGGACATGGCAAACAAAGTCGCGGTTTCAAATCCTGCGCACGTGCTCGAAACAGCTGCGGGCAGCGGTGTCGTTACCCGGGCGCTTGCCCCAAAACTCAGCGCTGATGCAAAATATACCGTATCTGACCTTAATCAACCGATGCTCGACCGCGCCGCCGCCATGCAACATGATGCAGGGCGGATCAGTTGGCAGCAGGCTGATGCAATGGAGCTGCCTTTTGCAGATGATGCATTCGATATTGTGTGTTGCCAATTTGGGGTGATGTTTTTCCCCAACCACGTTGATGGGTTTAAAGAGGCCTTGAGGGTTCTAAAACCTGGTGGAAAGTTCATTTTCAACGTTTGGGATAAGATCGAAGAAAACGATTTTGCCCACATTGTTACTGGCGCGGCAGTCTCTGTATTTCCAAACGATCCGCCAGTTTTTCTCGCACGCACGCCCCATGGCTATCATGATACCGCGCTCATCCATGACGATCTTGCGATGGCGGGATTTTCAAATATTGAACTGGAAACAACAACCGAAACAAGCACGGCCCCTTCTGCGCGCGATGCGGCAATTGCCTATTGTCAAGGAACCCCGCTGCGCATGGAACTTGAGGCTCTTGATGCCAGCAGGCTTGAAGAGGTCACCGATATCGCCACCCAAGCGATCGAACGGCAATATGGAAATGGGCCGGTCTCAGGCAAAATCAGAGCCCACACCTTCAGTGCATCATCTTAGATGCGTGGATACGCGATGAGTGAAGACAAACGCACACGCAGCGTGTAAACAAACCGTTCAAAATAATTTCAGTTTTCAGTCTGTCCTTTCTTATGAGTGCGCCTGCACTAAAACCCAGCTTGTTGATGTTGATTGCCATGTCGGCAATTGGCCCTGTCGCGCTCAACATTTTTATTCCCTCAATGCCAGGGTTGGCTGCAGCGTTTGAGACCGATTTTAAGACAGCCCAACTTACGCTGACGTTTTTTCTGGTGTCGCTTGCAGTCTCTCAGTTGGTGATTGGACCGGTGTCTGATCGGATTGGGCGCAGGCCTGTGTTTTTGGCGGGCATGGCATTGTTTGTTGCAGCAAGCCTGGCCTGTGCGTTCGCTGACACGATTGGACAGTTGATCGCCGGGCGCATTGTGCAGGCCGCAGGTGGGTGCACAGGCCTTGTATTGGCACGTGCCATCATTCGTGAC
>JBPCVX010000250.1:0-2855 GCA_051010095.1 Hyphomicrobiales bacterium | reverse complement strand
CGCTGGCCTCATAGAGTAAAACCTCAACCGATAATTCATCCAAGCAACTGGTAGGGATTTGGCTCATGGCTCATGCAATATGCCCAAATCCAAGGTGGTTTTGTCAGAGTTGACAGAACTAAAAAATGTAATCAATTTCCTGCACATAATTTTGCGCGCGTTAAATTTATATTGCGACCATCAGGGGCATTTGAACTTGGCTTGGTCTAGGCAAAATCTACAGAAAGGTTGTGGGATCAACAGATGAATGGTGACAAAATAAAAAACATGGAAGAATTCGCTGCCAAATGTGGCGTTTCCAGGCCTACCGTCTCGAAATATTTCAACGATCCAAACAGTGTGCGCGCCAATACTCGCAGGCGCATCGAAGAGGCATTGGAGCGTTTCGACTATCGACCCAATATCTATGCGGTCAATCAAAACCGCCGACTGACCAAAAATATCGGTATTGTTGTGCCCTATCTGGCCGATCCGTTTTTTGCAGAGATTGCGCGTTATCTGGAAACCCGTTGTATCGAAGCCGGATTTTCTCCGTCTCTGTTCAGTTCGCATGGTAAGCAGGAGTTGGAAAATGAAATCCTCGACACACTCAGATCGATGAAGCCAGCGGGAGTTTTGTTGGCTCCCCTGGGGCGCGCTTCGGATCGCCAGGTCGTTGATCAGTTCTGTCGCGATGTACCAACAGTACTGTTCGACAGTAACATTGAAGGAATTGGCGACGTATTCATTGGCTCCGACAACCCCCAATTCACTTCCATGATGGTTCAGTATTTATGCCGGACGGGTGAACCCCCCTGCTTTTTTGAGATGGAAACTCCACCAAATCCAAATGCCAGGAAGCGTCGTCTGGGTTACGTGGAGGCGATGGAGACGCAAGGACACGAGCCCCTCATTTTCGAAGCGCAGGGCGAGGGGTGGGCGCTGGAAGAAATCGGCCAGCGTGAAGGGCTTCGACTGCTCGATAGCGGCGAGATGCAATCATCAACAATACTTTGCAGCAATGATCGCTTGGCTATTGGACTTCTTGCCGCCTGCTATCAAAAGGGGCTGCGCGTTGGTATTTCTGAAGACTGCGATATTCGCGTTGCGGGTCTTGATGGCCATCCATTTTCGAGCTTCACCTGTCCACCCCTGACCACCGTGTCGCACGACTATGAAGCCATATCCGAACGCAGTGCTGAGGCACTTTTTGACATGATTGAGGGCGGAAATCGCCCTGCGTCCCGCGTAGAAAAACTGTTTGATGGTAAACTGATAATGCGTAATTCTGCATAGTATTCACAGGCCATAAGTTTGCGCGCGTAAAATAATTATTGACCACGCGTATAATTTCAGCTAAATTCTTCCCAGTTCAGCATACCAAGGGAGGAAACCGGATGCTTTCTAAGAAACTACTATACCTCACCAGTGCCGTAGCCATGACAATGGCAACAAGCGCTCTGGCTGAGTCGCTCACTATCGCGATCGTAAACAACGGTCATATGGAAAACATGAAGAAGGTTGCCGAAGCTTACACCAAAGATACTGGTGTTGAGCTGAAATGGGTATCTTTGGAAGAAGGGGTTCTGCGTGAGCAGGTAACGTCAGACACTGCAACCGGTGGCGGGCAGTACGACATCATCAATATCGGCATGCAGGAAGCTCCAATTTGGGGTAAAGCAGGCTGGATCGAGCCGTTGAACTTCGGCGCAGATTACGATGTTGACGATCTGTTGCCAGCAATGCGCAACGGTCTGTCTTACAATGGCACGCTGTATGCTGCACCATTCTACGGCGAATCTTCAATGGTTATGTACCGTAAGGACCTGACAGATGCAGCTGGTGTTGTTGTTCGAGACAACGATTCCTGGGCCAACATCAAAGGCGCAGCCGCAGCAATGCACGACCCAGACAACGGCGTTTATGGCGCGTGCCTGCGTGGTAAGCCAGGCTGGGGCGACAACATGGCGTTCATCACAACTGTTGTGAATTCTTTCGGTGGCGCCTGGTTCGACAAGGACTATCGGCCACAGCTGAACTCAGCTGCATGGAACGAGGCAATTAATTTCTATGTTGATCTCCTCGGCAATTACGGCCCTCCAGGATCTGAAGGTAACTCATTCAACGAAATTCTCGCGCTTTACAACGAAGGCAAGTGCGGCATGTGGATTGACGCGACCATCGCTGCTTCGTTCTTGAAAGTTGATGGTGTTGCCTACGCACAGTCACCAAACGCTGGTAACCCGGTCGGTGCAAACTGGCTTTGGGCTTGGGCAATGGCTGTTCCTGCAGGTTCACCAAATGCCGACGCTGCAAAGAAGTTCATCGAATGGTCGACTTCAAAGGCTTATATCAAAGCAGTTGCTGATCATCCCGATTTCGGTTGGGGCAGTGTTCCAACAGGCACCCGTTCGTCGACCTATGCTTATCCGGAATTTAAAGCAGCAGCTGGTTTCGCAGCAGCCGAAATGGCAGCCATCGAATCCGCAGCTCCAGGTGCGACCGATCTGAAGCCATATGTTGGAGTTCAGTTTGCCGCCATTCCCGAATTCCCGGAAGTAGGCAGTGTGGTTGCCCAGGAAATGGCAGCTGCCCTGTCTGGTGCAAAGTCAGTTGAAGACGCACTTGCCGCAGCCCAGTCTGCCGCAGACTCAATCATGAAAGAAGCCGGCTACTACGAATAAGCCCCGGCTATCATTCAGAAAGCTCGGCGCACGCGCCGAGCTTTCCCCGGCCATAAGTGCCGTTCTTGCAATCCTATCGTGCTTCCTCACGAATAGATGTGCAGCAAGCGAAAACTGATAATGTAGAGAGCTAAGCGAGAAATTCATTTCGCAGAGGAAATCGAGTTATGTCCAATAGAACGCTCCCAAGAC
>JBPCVX010000249.1:0-18928 GCA_051010095.1 Hyphomicrobiales bacterium | reverse complement strand
CTGCAGCACTTTCTTGGCTTGGTGGCGTTCATGGACACAAGGTTCAGGCACTGGGCGTTGAGCATTTCGGGCAAACCGGTACGATCGATAATCTTTACCGGGAGTACCGCATCGACGCCGATGCCATTGTTGAGGCCTGTATGAGTGTCGGAAATTCACCAAAACAAACATAGCATTCTTGTTAATTAGCGCAGACTGTGCCAATGAATGGGTTCGCTTGTTGGGGGATGGGCAAGAGTAAATGGTTCTTTGCGTGAGTAATTTTAACAGTTCCGCTGTTTTTGCGGCACCGATTGCGTTCGTGGACTCTCACATTGACCTAGCGCGCACCTCTTCAATACACCCTATAAAACCTGCAGCCTACAACTTGACAAAATGCTGTAATACTGCACCTTTTCACTATCAGGTTCGTCAAACCTTAAAGACATAACGTCTTAATACAAGAAACCCATTGGGAGGACTAAAATGAAAAAACTTCTACTTTCAACAGCAGCAGCTGTTGCGCTTATGGCAAGTGCAGCTGCGGCTGAAGACATCAAAATTGGTGTTATTCTTGGTTACACCGGACCAATTGAATCACTCACCCCCGCTATGGCTGCAAGTGCTGAAATGGCGATGAAAGAAGTGACCGACAGCGGCAAGCTGCTGGACGGCTCTAAAGTGATGTCAGTGCGCGGTGACTCAACTTGTGTTGACAGTGCTGCTGCAACCGCTGCTGCTGAGCGTCTTGTAACTTCCGACAAAGTGAACGCCATTATGGGCGCTGACTGCTCGGGCGTCACTGGCGCAATTCTGCAAAATGTGGCACGCGCGAACGGCGTGGTTATGGTTTCACCTTCTGCAACATCTCCTGCGCTCTCAACAGCTGAAGATGACGGCCTATTCTTCCGCACAGCACCTTCTGATGCGCGTCAGGGCCAGGTTCTCGCAGACATCCTTATGGATAAAGGCGTTAAATCAGCTGCCCTCACCTACACCAACAATGACTATGGCAAAGGTTTGGCCGACAGCATCAAGCAAAACTTTGAGGGCAAAGGCGGCAAGATTACCATTTCTGCTGCGCACGAAGACGGCAAAGGTGACTATTCGGCTGAAGTTGGCGCTTTGGCGCAGGCTGGTGGCGATGTTCTGATCGTGGCTGGATATCTTGACCAAGGTGGTAAAGGCATCATTCAGGGCGCGCTGGACTCAGGCGCATTTGAAACTTTCGTCCTTCCTGATGGCATGATCGGTGATTCACTGCCAGTCGCTATTGGTGACGGCCTCAACGGTTCTTACGGCACCGTGCCTGGTACCGACAGCAAAGGCGCTGAAGTGTTCAAGGAATTGGCTGCGAAGGCCGATATCAAGCCAGACGCGTTTTCAGCTGAATCTTATGACGCTGCTGCACTCATCATGCTTGCTATGCAGGCCGCGAAATCATCCAAAAGCGCTGATTTCAAAGATAAGATCATGGATGTTGCCAACGCACCTGGCGAAAAGATCAATCCAGGTGAACTCGGCAAAGCCCTTGAAATCATCGCAAAAGGTGGTGACGTTGACTATGTTGGTGCGACCGCAGTTGAGTTGATCGGTGCTGGTGAAAGTGCCGGCAACTATCGCGAAATTCTGGTGAAAGACCAGAAGAACACAACCGCGAAATATCGCTAGGACCTGTTCTTAGCCAGTGGCGGTCCGGACACAGCGCCGGGCCGCTGCTCAATAAGCAAAAACAAAAATGATTGTTGTAGAAGACGTCTACAAGCTTTTCGGGGGGATACGCGCTGTTGACGGCGCGACATTGACCATCGAAACAGGCTCCATCACCGGTTTGATCGGCCCTAACGGCGCCGGAAAAACTACTTTGTTCAATGTGATAGCGGGCCTTTTTAAACCTACATCTGGCAACGTATATCTTGATGGTGAAGACATAACCGGTCTTCCGCCGCATGAACTCTTTGGTAAAGGGTTGTTGCGAACCTTTCAGATCGCCCATGAATTCTCAACGCTTACTGTGCGGGAAAACCTGATGATGGTGCCCGGCAATCAGGCAGGCGAAAGCCTTGTCCAAACTTGGACAAACCCCTCCGGTGTGCGCGCGCAGGAAGAAGAGATACGCGCCAAGGCCGACGAGGTGATCGAATTTCTCGAAATTCCACAAGTGGCGGACGAGTATGCTGGTAATCTCTCCGGCGGTCAGAAGAAGCTGCTGGAACTTGGACGCACCATGATGGTGGATGCAAAGATCGTATTTCTTGATGAAGTTGGCGCCGGTGTAAACCGCACCCTTTTGGCGACAATCGGAGATGCCATTCAACGGCTCAATTCTGAACGTGGCTACACATTTTGCATGATCGAGCACGATATGGATTTTATTGGCCGGCTCTGTGATCCCGTGATTTGCATGGCGGAAGGCAAAGTGTTGGCGGAAGGCACCATCGATGAAATTAAAAGCAATGAAGAGGTCATCGAAGCCTATCTTGGCACCGGGTTGAAGAACAAGCCAAACACGGAAGCAGCATCATGAGTTTCCTGATCGGTGAAAATATGACCGGAGGCTATGGAGGTGCCGATATTCTGCACGACTGCACAATTGGTGTGGAACGTGGCGAAATTGCCGTTGTTGTGGGTCCAAACGGTGCAGGAAAATCCACAGCGATGAAGGCCGTATTCGGTATGCTTAACCTGCGCGAAGGTCAGGTGTTGATGGATGGCGAAAACATCACCAAGCTTTCGCCGCAAGATCGTGTTGTCAAAGGCATGGGCTTTGTTCCGCAAACCAGGAACGTGTTCACTTCGATGAGTGTTGAAGAAAACCTGGAAATGGGCGCGTTTATCCGCGAAGGTGATGTCTCCGAGACCATGGAACAGGTTTTTGATCTGTTTCCTATCCTCAAAGAAAAACGCAACCAGCCAGCGGGCGAGCTTTCAGGTGGTCAGCGCCAGCAAGTTGCTGTTGGCCGCGCGCTTATGACCAAACCCGATATACTTATGCTGGATGAGCCAACCGCTGGTGTTTCACCCATCGTGATGGATGAACTTTTTGACCGTATCATTGAAATCGCCAAAACTGGCATCGCCATTTTGATGGTTGAGCAAAATGCCAAGCAGGCGCTCAATATCGCTGACAAGGGTTACGTCCTTGTCCAAGGTGAAAACCGTTACACAGACACCGGCCAAGCACTTCTAAATGATCCAGAAGTGCGCAAAGCGTTCTTAGGAGGATAAAGAGATGGATATTCTCAATTCGATTGTCCTTTTAGGAAACTTTCTCATCATTCCAGGGCTTGCTTATGGCTGTCAGCTTGCGCTGGGGGCACTTGGTGTAACGGTGATTTACGCGATTTTGCGGTTTTCCAACTTTGCCCACGGAGAAACCATGGCATTTGGAACCATGGTGACAATTCTGGTGACCTGGCTTTTATGGGGTGCAGGCTTCAAACTTGGTTTTATGCCTACCGCGCTGATCGCCCTACCCTTCGGCATTCTGGCAACTATCGTATTGTGCCTGGTGACAGACCGGCTGGTTTATCGCTTTTACCGTGAACAGAAGTCGAGCCCGGTAATTTTTCTCATCGCCTCGCTTGGGGTGATGTTCTTCTATAACGGCCTAATACGCTTTATCATTGGCCCAAATGACCAGCAGTTTACTGACGGCCCAAGGTTCATCTTCACAGCGCGCGAATTCAAGGAATTTACAGGCCTTGCGGAAGGCATGGCGTTCCGCACGACCCAAGGCATAACAGTCGTGGTGACAATCATCACGGTGGCCGCCCTGTTCTGGTTCCTCAACAAGACGCGCACAGGCAAATCAATGCGCGCCTACTCTGATAATGAAGATTTGGCGTTGTTGTCGGGCATTAATCCAGACCGCGTAGTTATGATCGCCTGGATTCTCACCGCAGCTTTGGCGACCATTGCTGGTGTGCTTTACGGCCTGGATAAAAGCTTCAAGCCATTCGTTTATTTACAAATACTGTTGCCCATCTTCGCTTCCGCCATTGTTGGCGGGTTGGGAAGCCCTTTGGGTGCAATTGCGGGCGGGTTTGTGATCGCATTTTCAGAGGTCTCAGTCACCTTCGCTTACCGCAAGGTTATCACTTATCTCGTTCCAGAAAGTTGGGCGCCTGAAGGTCTCGTGCAATTGTTGTCCACGGACTACAAATTCGCGGTTTCCTTCACCATTCTCGTGATCGTGCTGCTGGTGAAACCGACGGGTATCTTCAGGGGACAATCGATATGAGCGACACGATGCGCAATGTCTCCATGTTCGCGGTTATGGCCTTGCTATTCCTCATCGTGGGTGTTTTTCAAAGTTGGTCATTGTCTCTGGCGATCCTCAATTTGTGCCTGATCTCCGCCATTATGTCACTGGGGGTGAACATTCAGTGGGGTTATGCTGGCCTGTTAAACGTGGGCGTCATGGGGTTTGCAGCGCTTGGCGGGCTCGCAGGTGTTCTTATTTCGATAGACCCGGTGAGCGAAGCAATCTCGGCGGGAGGAAGTGGCATTTTGCTATCGGCTCTAATCGTGATGGCAATTATCGCAATTATTTCCTGGTGCTATTTCAAACTGCGTGGCGCGCAGCGTGCGGTATCGATCATCATTGTAGGTGTGGTTGGATATTTCATTGCCCGCGCGTTCTTTGATCCTGCTGTCGAAGCCATTGAGGCGGTCAATCCAGCAGGCACCGGCAATCTCGGCGGCCTTGGACTACCGATAATTCTCTCCTGGGTCGTTGGCGGCATATTTGCGGCAGCTGCCGCTTGGGTGGTTGGAAAGGTCTCTCTGGGCCTACGCTCTGACTATCTCGCTATCGCCACACTGGGTATTTCTGAAATCATCGTCGCCATGCTTAAAAATGAAGACTGGCTGACGCGCGGTGTGAAAAACGTCTCAGGTTTGCCCCGCCCTGTTCCCTACGAGATCGATATTCAAAACGCCCCATTTTTCCAGGACTTGGCGGCAAGCTGGGGCGTGTCGATTGTCGATCTCTCTTCCATCATTGTGAAGCTTTCTTATGCGTGTCTGTTCACAATTGTATTGTTGTTTGTACTGTGGCTGTCTGAGAAAGCGTTGAATTCACCCTGGGGCCGCATGATGCGCGCCATCCGCGATAACGAAGTTGCTGCGGAAGCTATGGGCAAAAACGTCACCGGTCGTCATTTACAGGTTTTTATTCTGGGCTCTGCCGTTATCGGGGTTGCTGGTGCGATGCTGACGACCCTTGATGGGCAGTTCACGCCGACCTCATATCAGCCATTGCGTTTCACGTTTCTTATTTGGGTGATGGTAATCGTTGGCGGTTCTGGCAATAATTGGGGCGCAGTGCTTGGCGGTTTCGTTGTCTGGTTCTTCTGGATCGAAGCAGAACCAATCGGGCTGTGGTTGATGGAAGTCATCACATCTGGAATGGCGGAAGACAGTCCATTGCGCGCGCATTTGATCAAGAGTGCTGCTCACATGCGTCTCATGACGATGGGCGTGATTTTGCTCTTGGTGCTGCGGTTTACACCGCGAGGCCTAATTCCTGAGAAGAAGCGTTAGGCGGTTAAGACAGCTTGCTTTTCATCGTGGCAAGCAGATTGTCAGCGCCTTTGACGAGCAAGCCCAAATCCGCGCCACACGCAACAAACGTAAAGCCTTCTTTGAACAGCTTAGCGGCGAAGTCTGGGTCAGCAACCAGCGTACCCACCGGTACTCCCTGGTCCATCAGCCGTTTTGCAGCAGGCAAAATGACGTCCCATACAGCTGGATCCATTGGTTTTCCAAGTTTGCCGATATCAGCGCCAATGTCCGCCGGGCCAAAGAAAACGCCACTCACACCATCAACGGCTGCGATTTCTTCTGCCTGGGAAATGGCTGATTGGGTTTCAAGCTGAACGATTATTGCCGTTTCATCTTCCACACGGTCGAAATAATCCGTCACCCGCCCAAAAGCGTTGGCGCGGGTTGATGTGCTCACACCACGAATACCGCGGGGTGGATAGCGGGTTGAAGCAACAGCAGCTTCAGCCTCTTCAACCGATTGAATCATCGGGAACAGTAAACCCAGTGCACCAATATCCAAGATGCGCTTCACCTTAACGGAATCGTTCCAATCGGGCCGCACAATGGGCGTGCTGTCAGCCGCTTCAAAAACCTGCAACTGCGAAAGGATTGCATCAAGCTCGCTTGGACAATGTTCCATATCCAGCAAAACCCAGTCAAAGCCAGAACGCGCAATTGCTTCAGCTGCAAAATTGCTCCCAAGGCTGACCCAAAGACCAATTTGCTTTTCGCCAGAGCGGATAGCCTTTAAGAACGGGTTGGTTACAAGGTTCATATAATTGCTCTTTCAATAAACGGGCGGTTTTCGACAATTCTGTCATAGCCAAAATCTGTTAAATCAAGTGATCTGTATTCGCCATATGTCACCAGCTCGGAAACAGCTCTGCCAAATGCTGGCGATTGCTGAAACCCATGGCCTGAAAAACCATTGACGAAAATGAAATTACCAACTTCAGTGTGAGGGCCAACAATCGCGTTTTGGTCAAGCGTGTTAAATGCATAATGCCCCGCCCATGAATTGACGAGCTTAATGGCTTCAAATTGCGGGATGCGGTTTGCGATGGCTGGCCAGGCCTTTTCTTCCCAGATGCTGTGATCTTGCTCAAAATCATCATAATCAACGGGCGGGTCATCATCAGGCGGGCATCCCGCAAGATAATAAGTTCCATCAGTGCGCATATGAACGCCCGAAGGATCGATCGTTAGCGGCAATTCCTGATCAAGCGGTTTTTCGGCATCAAATATGAACGTGTAGCGCTTTCTGGGCTCGACCGGCACCTCAATGCCCGCCATCCGCGATGTACGCACCGCGCGGGGCCCAGATGCGTTGATCACCTTTCCGCATGAAATTGTTTCACCTGTCTCTAGCGTTACGCTCTCGACAAGAGAGCCGGCATCATTACGCGTCATCGCGACGACTTCATTCGTGCAATATTCAACACCGTGTTCCCGGCCAGAACGCTTCCACCAGTCAAACAGAGTGTTGCCATCGAAATAACCTTCATCGATGGGATTGTGGTTACCGGAAACAATGCCATCCATATTGTAAAACGGATAATCTGCCCCGATTTCATCTGCGGTCAGATAGCGAGTTCCCGCACCGCAATCTGCCTGGATCTTTTGCAAATCCCGAAGGTTCTGCGCGGCATCCTCTGAAGCAGCAAGGTACATGTATCCGTAGCTCTGGAGCACAACATCTGGCACGCGTTCATCGCCGCCCATGAAGTCGCGGAAATTCTTGATAAATTCCGCACCAAACTGCGAAATACGGACGTTAACTTCATTGGAAAACTGTTGGCGGATGCAGCTGTTCGTGTGTGAAGTAGATGTAAATTCATAGGTGGGGTCGCGTTCGACCACGAGGATTGACCCATCAAAATCAGGATTGCTGGCAAGCCACCATGAAACCGATGAGCCATACATGGCACCGCCAACGATAACTACATCATAATTCGATTGTTTAGGTGCTCGGAATTGTGCGCCCATTCACTGTCCTCCGCTCATGCAGAGAACTATCCAAACACACGTTTGAAGATCGTGTCTACATGTTTCGTGTGGTAGCCAAGATCGAAGAGTTCATCCAGTTCTGCAACGGACAAGCGGCTGGAAACTTCTTCATCAGCTTTCAAAAGATCCAGAAAATTCCCTTCGCCGTGCCACACCGGCATGGCATTGCGCTGAACAAGCCGATAGGCCCCTTCCCGGTCGACACCAGCTTGTGTTAGCGCCAGCAAAACGCGCTGTGAATGAACGAGCCCACCGAGCTTATCAAGATTAGCTTGCATGTTTTCAGGATATACGACCAGTTTCTCAATCACACCGGCGAGCCGATTCAACGCAAAATCTAGATGCACGGTCGCGTCAGGCCCGATACCGCGTTCAACAGAGGAATGCGAAATGTCACGCTCATGCCACAGCGCTACATTTTCCAAAGCTGGTGTAACGCAAGAACGCACGAGGCGCGCAAGTCCTGTCAGGTTTTCAGTCAGCACCGGATTGCGCTTGTGCGGCATTGCAGATGAGCCTTTTTGCCCCGGAGCGAAATATTCCTCAACTTCAAGCACCTCTGTGCGCTGAAGATGACGGATCTCGGTTGCCACACGCTCAATGGAAGATGCAATGACGCCAAGCACTGAAAAATACATGGCGTGACGATCACGCGGAATCACCTGTGTTGATACCGGCTCTGCTTCAAACCCCATGGCTTTTGCCACGTGCTCTTCAACACGTGGATCAATATTCGCAAACGTTCCAACAGCACCTGAAATCGCACATGTCGCAACTTCTTTACGGGCGGCGACAAGGCGTTCCTTGCAGCGCTCAAACTCCACATAAGCCTGCACGAGTTTTAACCCGAAGGTGGTGGGTTCAGCATGAATGGCATGGCTGCGGCCAATGCAGATCGTGTCCTTGTGTTCTATGGCACGGGTTTTCAACGCAGCAAGAACCCTGTCCATATCTTCAAGCAAAATGTCTGCTGCGCGCACCATCTGCACGTTAAGGCATGTGTCCAAAACGTCAGATGAGGTCATGCCCTGATGCACAAAGCGGGCATCATCGCCTACGATCTCAGCCAAATGCGTCAAGAACGCAATCACATCGTGCTTTACTTCGGCCTCAATCGCATCAATGCGGGCAACATCAAAGGTCGCTGCCCCGCCCTTTTCCCAAATAGTTTTAGCAGCTTCTTCGGGGATAACGCCCAATTCGGCAAGCGCATCACATGCGTGTGCTTCAATTTCAAACCAAATCTGGAACTTCGTGGCGGGCTCCCAAATGGCGGCCATTTGAGGGCGGGTATAGCGAGGTATCATGGGTGAACCTTCAGGAATTGTACGGGCGAGTCGCGCCTGTTAAAGACTACTGATAGTAGCATTGGACGGTAGGTTCAAGAGCCACCAAAGCGCTTGGCATACCAACTCTCCGGCGTTCCAAGCGCATCGCCCCCATCACGTACAGTGCGCACCAGAAAACCATCAGCTTTTTCCCGGGTGTCCTGATAGATTTGCCGCACGCGTTCGCGCGCCAGCCCGCCCATCCAGTCTTTGGGCATCAAAACACTCGGCAAGCGGGGACTCTTAAGGAGAATGCGCCGATAATCATGAATGGCCAAAGTTCGCAGGCAAAATGCATCAATCGGCGTGCCTATCTCTAATTTTTCTTTTGAGAACCTCTCAAAATTATCGTTGAAGAGTGCATATTCCTCATTGAGCGCCTCCAGGTCCCAGGCATCTGACACGCTAGAAAGCATTGCTTTTGACGAGGTGAATTCCTCAACTGAGGCGTTAAAAGTCACCATATCTTCCTGTGCGTTGACCCTGCTAAGCGCGGCCTTGAACCCAACAGAAGGCACTGCTGGATAGGCCATTAGTGCGCGCGACAACTGACCGAAGCCAAGCCAGCCAAGCTCGCGGCGCAGTGCCGCACGTTGTTCCTGATCAAGCCCTTGTAAAAAATGCACCAATGTCCATGTGCCATCCCATTCAGGTTCGCCTCGGGCATAGATTTGGCTTTCGGCGTCGGTAAAGCGCTCGCGGCCATCATCTGTGAGTGTATAGTAGGATCGCCTCCCCTGATGTTCGGCTGAAAACCAGCCCTCTTGCGACAGCCGATAAACTCCAGTGCGCACCAATCGTGACGAAAGCCCCATCGGCTCAAGCAGCGATATGAGAGCGCCAAGCCAAATGGTGCCGCCACGCGGTGTGATTGAATCGCCAAACACCGTGACAATAAGAGAATTTGCGCGCGGTTGTAGCCGATCGATCAGCGAAAGAATTTCATCAGATGCAGAAACTGAATTCACGATAATCTGCTGTCCACCACACGTTGTGCTTTGCCTTCTGAACGCGCCACGGTGCCCGGGATACCAACATCCACCTTCACAGATACCCCGACATAATCCTTAATGGATTTGGCAAGTTCTGCGGCAGCGCCCGCACGCTCAGGACCAGAGGCAGCACCCGTATTCGCCTCACAGTGCACGACAAGGCCTTCCATGTTGCCAGACTTCACACGTTCGATCTGCCAATGGGGCGACAGACTTGGGATTTTGACGATGAGCTCCTCGATTTGTGTCGGGAACACATTCACCCCGCGTACGATCATCATGTCATCGGATCGCCCGGTAATCTTTTCAATGCGCCGCATGGAGCGCGCAGTGCCAGGCATCAGCCTCGTCAGATCGCGAGTACGATAACGGATGATCGGGAATGCTTCCTTGGAAAGTGACGTGAATACAAGCTCACCCAATTCGCCATCTGGTAAAACCTCTCCAGTTTCGGGATCAATAATCTCCGGGTAAAAATGGTCCTCCCATACATGCAAACCATCCTTGGTCTCAATGCACTCGTTGGCAACGCCGGGACCCATAACTTCGCTAAGCCCAAAGATATCGACCGCATGCAAATGCCCGCGCTCTTCGATTTGCGCACGCATGTCGTTGGTCCATGGTTCAGCGCCGAAAATTCCAATCTCAAGGCTCGTCTCGGAAGGATGAATGCCTTGCGCTTCCATTTCATCGAGCAAGTTCAGGAAATATGACGGGGTTACCATGATCACACGCGGCTCAAAGTCTTGAATAAGCTGCACCTGGCGTGGTGTCATGCCGCCTGACACCGGAACAACCGTACAACCCAGCTTCTCGCCACCATAGTGGGCACCCAATCCGCCGGTGAACAATCCGTAGCCATAAGACACATGAACAATATCCCCCGCGCGCGCGCCAGAGGCACGCATTGACCGCGCGACACAGTCTGCCCACACATCGATATCGTTTTGCGTATAGCCAACAACAGTCGGCTTTCCTGTCGTCCCGGATGAGGCATGAATGCGGATTACCTCTTCGCGCGGCACCGCAAACATACCGAACGGGTAATTGTCACGCAGATCGCTTTTCACTGTGAAGGGAAATCGTGCGATGTCTTCAAGAGCGCGCACATCATCGGGATGAACCCCCTTTTCATCAAACGCCTTCTTGTAATGCGGAACATTATTATAGGAATGCAATAGCGACCATTTCAAGCGATCAAGCTGGAGCGATTGAATTTCATCCCGGCTTGCGATTTCAATCGGATCCAGTATGGACTTATCCGCTCCATAGCTTTCAGCAGGCTTCAAACTCATGAGGCTACCTCTTCAACAAGTGTTCCTTTGATGGTGCGGGACTTTCCGCGAAACTCAGCAACAACTTCGCCCGACTGGTTAGTCACGCGCGTATCGTATATGCCATTGCGCCCTTCCCGAAATACTTCACGTGATACGGCGGTGAGCAAATCGTCAAGCATTGCAGGTTTCAGAAAAGAAATTTCCGCAGACGCCGCGACAGAAACTTGATTGTAGCTATTGCAGGCAAATGCGAAGGCGCTGTCAGCGAGTGTGAAGATCACGCCGCCATGACAGGTATCATGCCCGTTGACCATTTCTGAACGCACGCGCATGGACAAAACCGCATAACCTGGCGCGATTTCCTGCAAGCTCATTCCCATGGAACGGCTTGCATTATCTGCGGCCATCATGGTTTCAGCACATTTTTCGGCAAGCGCCTGCTTCTGCGACATTGCCCAGTCCCCCTTAGATGTCATAGCCGAAACCATGCAACAGCCATCCTTATAGCGCAACTTCGTTTAACATGATACATTATTTCTTTCTTTTATAGTTTTTTTGTGTCATGTTGAGCGCTCAATATTGAACAAAGGTGCATCAATGACCCCAGAACAAATTGAAGCGCAGACCGACCGCTTTGACCGTTGGGTGGCCGACGACAATAAAGTTGAGCCAAAAGATTGGATGCCTGAAGCCTATCGCAAGACGCTTATCAGACAGATTTCCCAGCACGCCCACTCCGAAGTGATTGGCATGCAGCCAGAAGGTAACTGGGTTACGCGCGCACCCTCATTGCGCCGCAAGGTCACGCTGCTTGCCAAAATTCAGGATGAAGCAGGCCACGGCCTATATCTCTATGCAGCTGCGGAAACCCTTGGCGTATCGCGCGGTGAAATGGAAGAAGCACTCATGGAAGGTAAAGCCAAATACTCTTCCATCTTTAACTACGACACACCGAGCTGGGCCGATATCGGCACCATCGGATGGCTGGTGGATGGCGCTGCGATTGCCAATCAAGTACCATTGTGCAGATGTTCTTTTGCCCCATATGCACGCGCCATGGTGCGGGTGTGTAAAGAAGAAAGTTTCCATCAGCGCCAAGGCTTTGAACTAATCCATACCCTCGTAAAAGGCTCGCCTGAGCAAAAGGAAATGGCACAAGAATCGCTTGATCGCTTCTGGTGGCCGGTTCTCATGATGTTTGGCCCGTCAGACAAAGACAGTCCCAATTCAACCCAGGCAATGGCATGGAAGATCAAGCGTTTCTCAAACGATGATCTGCGTCAGAAGTTTATTGATGCGACCGTTCCACAGGCCGAGTTTCTCGGGTTAAAGATCCCAGACCCCGATTTGAAATGGAATGAGGAACGCGGTTCTTACGATTTCGGCGAAATCGATTGGGATGAATTCTGGTCGGTGGTGAAAGGTGATGGCCCTTGCAATAAACAACGTATGGAACGCTACATCAAAGCGAATGAAGATGGTACCTGGGTGCGGGAAGCAGCCCTCGCTTATGCTGAAAAAGAACGCGCCCGGCGCGAAAGAAAGGCTGCTTAACTATGTCAGATAACAAAGAATGGCCCCTGTTTGAGATTTTTATCCGCTCCAAGCAGGGTTTATCTCACAAACACGTGGGTTCACTGCACGCTGCAGATGGCGACATGGCGGTGGAGAATGCCCGCGATGTGTATACACGCCGTCAGGAAGGCGTATCGATATGGGCGATGCCGTCGGCACAAATTACCGCCTCGACACCAAGTGAAAAAGAGGCGCTCTTTGAACCCGCCGACAACAAGGCCTATCGCCATCCGACATTCTATCATGTACCGGATGAAGTCGGGCATATGTGAGCGGCACCATGAGCACTGAAAATTCGAACACTGCCCTCACCAATTACGTGTTGCAGCTTGGCGACAACGCGCTGGTACTAGGCCATCGTCTTTCTGAGTGGTCGTCTTTCGCACCCAATGTTGAGCTCGACATCGCGCTCTCGAACCATGCGCTTGATTTGCTCGGGCAAGCGCGCATGTTGCTCACTTATGCGGGCGAGCTTGAAGGCAGAGGTCGCGATGAAGATGACCTCGCCTATCTGCGTGACCCAGACGCGTTCACTAATGTGGCTTTGTGCGAGTTGCCCAATGGCGACTTTGCTTTCACCATGATGCGGCAGGTTCTTTATGCCTCGTTCACCCGCGCGCAATTTGAAGCCCTCATATCTTCCAAAGACGAAAAATTGGCAGCTATTGCAGCAAAAGCTGAGAAAGAACTGGCTTATCATTTGCGCCATTGTGGTGAATGGGTAGTGCGGCTTGGTGATGGAACCGAGGAAAGCCACAAACGTACGGCGGCCGCTCTGGAAGATGTTTGGCCTTACGTGCAAACGCTGCTCACACAGGTAGAGGGCGAGAGTGAGTTGGTAAAATCAGGGGTGGTCCCTGACCGAGATGCATTGCGCGTTTCTTGGCAAAACGAGATCGATGCGATTATTTCGCGCGCCTCCCTACGACGCCCTTCAGATGTAGAGGGTTTTGGGGGTGTGCACACGGAGCATTTAGCGCCCATGTTGAAGGAAATGCAGGTGCTCAAACGCCAACACCCGGAAGCCCAATGGTAGCCCGGGCACAAAGCACCGTTCCTCAGGCAAAGCATGCCCGAGTGTGGCAGGTGATGCGCGAGGTTATGGACCCGGAACTGCCGCATGTTTCTATCGTTAATCTCGGCATAGTCCGGGATGTCCGCCTTAATGATACGGGTGATCTTGAGGTGGTCATTACTCCCACCTATTCGGGCTGTCCTGCGATGCACACAATAGAAACCGATGCACGCACAGCACTTGATGCGGCAGGCTATCATGACGCGAAAATCGTCACGCAGCTTTCACCTGCGTGGACGACCGATTGGGTCGACGATGAAGGTGTGGCCAAGCTTAAAGCCATTGGCATCGCGCCACCTGTAAATTCTTCGTCGAAACGTGCTCTTTTCGAAGACATGCCCGATATTCGCTGCCCACTTTGCGGCAGCGCAAACACTGAACAAATCAGCGAGTTTGGCTCCACCGCCTGCAAGGCATTGTGGCGCTGCAAGGCCTGCGCTGAACCCTTCGACTATTTCAAATGTATTTGAGGCTCAATAATGAGTAATCGTCCTGAATTTCACACGCTGAAAATCGCAGACCTGCGCAAAGAAACCCAAGATGCGACGTCAGTTGCATTCGCTGTGCCTGCAGAACTGGCTGAGAAATATCACTTTACACAAGGTCAATATCTCACTTTACGTGCTGAAGTAAACGGCGAGGAATTGCGCCGCCCATACTCGGTGTGCGTATCACCAGGCGAAGGCGAGTTGCGCGTGTGCGTGAAGAAACTGCACCAAGGACGTTTTTCAACTTTCGTGAATGAGCAGCTCAAGGTTGGTGATCTGATCGATGTGCTGCCACCTATGGGGCGCTTTTTTACAGAACACGAAGTGCCGGAAGGCGCACGCTATCTCGCAATAGCCGGCGGCTCAGGTATTACGCCGGTCATTTCCATTCTTAAAACCATGCTGGATAGCGAGCCTGATTGCACATTCACCCTGCTCTATGGCAATCGTGACCGGGGTTCGATCATCTTCCGCGAAACATTGGCGGATCTTAAAGATCGTTATATCGGCAGGTTCCGCGTGTTTCATGTGTTGTCTGACGAAATCCCAGAGCTTCCGCTTTATGGTGGCGTCATGACATCTGAGAAAGTAAGCGAGCTGGTTTCCGCACTGATTGATCTGCCGCGACTCTCTCATGCCTTTATATGCGGCCCCGGTCCGATGATGGATGGAGCCAAAGAAGCCTTGGAAAGTCTCGGTATGGCGCCAGAAAAGATCAGGATCGAAAGTTTTGGCGAACGTCCAGCCCCGCACGCCAGCGCTGTTGCGCAACAAGCAGAGGAACAAGACGCGGATACGCCGATGGCGCGTGTTGACGTGGTGCTTAATGGGGATAAGACAGAGATCAAGGTGCCCATGAAAGGAACTGCGGTGCTAGATGCTGCACTCAACGCGAAGTTGGATTTACCCTACGCTTGCAAGGGCGGTGTGTGTTGCACTTGCAAGGCCAAGCTGATCGAGGGTGAAGTTTCCATGGACGTTAACTACGGCCTGGAGCCCGACGAGATTGAAGCAGGCTACATTCTCACTTGCCAATCCCATCCGCTCACGGACAAGCTTTTGATTGACTACGACGTTTAAACATACACCCGCTTAGTCTGCCAGCAACGGAATGCGCGGCACTGTACCGCCGCCACCGCCGCCTTTTGGCCCACCTTTTTTACCACCACCGCCGCCTTTTTTGCGCGGTGGTTTGCGTTTCGCGGCAGGCTTTTTGCGCGTCGGCTTCTTGGGAGCAGCTTTCTCATCATCGCCGGTGAGGAATTCGAAGTCGAGTTTTGACTTCTCACCTTTCTTCTTCTTGACAACGACCCTTACAGTTCCACCATTTTTGAGCTTTCCAAACAGCACTTCATCAGCCAGCGGTTTCTTAATGTGCTCTTGAATGACGCGTCCCAGCGGGCGCGCACCAAAACGCTCTTCATAGCCTTCTTTCGCCAACCAATCACTCGCCTCATCAGACAATTCGATCATCACATTGCGATCATCCAATTGCGCCTCAAGCTGCAAAACGAATTTCTCAACAACACGCGCCACCACCTTAGGCGGCAGGCTGCCAAATGGAATAACCGCATCCAACCTGTTGCGGAATTCTGGCGTGAACATGCGGTTGATCGCTTCTTCGTCATCGCCTTCGCGTTTGGATTGCGTGAAACCGAATGCAGGCTTGGCCATCTCTGATGCACCGGCATTGGTTGTCATAATCAAGATGACATTGCGGAAATCAACTGACTTACCATTGTGATCGGTGAGTTTGCCGTGATCCATCACCTGCAGAAGGATGTTGAACAGGTCCGGGTGGGCTTTCTCGATTTCATCAAGCAGCAAGACACAATGTGGATGTTGATCCACACCATCGGTCAGCAATCCACCTTGATCGAAACCCACATAGCCGGGAGGCGCACCAATTAGGCGTGATACCGTGTGGCGCTCCATATATTCCGACATATCGAAGCGCAGTAGTTCAACAGACATAGCGTCCGCTAGCTGACGGGCAACTTCTGTCTTACCCACACCCGTTGGAGCTGAGAACAGATAACATCCGATAGGCTTTTCAGGTTCGCGCAGGCCCGCCCGCGACAGTTTGATCGCGGAAGCAAGTGCTTCAATTGCCGTATCCTGACCGAAGACCACGCGGCGCAAAGCCGTCGACAAATCCTTCAGCACGGCAGAGTCAGATTTTGAAACAGTTTTCGGCGGGATCCGCGCCATTGTTGCAATTGTCGTTTCGATTTCCTTCACACCGATAGTTTTCTTGCGGCGGGACTCTGGAATTAACATCTGCGATGCACCAGACTCGTCAATCACGTCGATCGCCTTATCGGGTAGTTTTCGGTCAGCCATATATTTTGCGGACAATTCAACCGCTGTGCGAATAGCATCTTGCGTGTATCTAACTTCATGAAATTCTTCAAAATATGGCTTTAAGCCTTTGAGAATCTTAATAGTATCAGGAACAGAAGGTTCGTTCACATCAATCTTTTGGAAGCGTCGCACAAGTGCGCGGTCTTTCTCGAAATGTTGACGATATTCCTTGTAGGTCGTCGACCCAATGCAGCGCAGTGTGCCGCCGGCAAGCGCTGGTTTCAACAGGTTTGAGGCATCCATCGCGCCGCCCGATGTGGCGCCCGCACCAATGACCGTGTGGATCTCATCGATAAACATGATGGCTCCGGGGTATTCTTCAATTTCCTTAACCACGGCCTTCAGGCGTTCCTCAAAATCGCCACGATAGCGTGTGCCAGCCAATAATGCGCCCATATCAAGGGCAAATATTGTGCAGTCAGCCAACACTTTTGGTACGTCTTCGTTGACGATTTTCCGAGCCAGGCCTTCTGCGATGGCGGTCTTGCCCACGCCTGATTCACCAACAAACAGTGGATTGTTCTTCTGTCGGCGGCACAACACCTGGATGGTGCGCTTAACCTCATCTTCGCGCCCGATCAACGGATCGATCTTGCCTTCAGTTGCTTTGCGATTGAGGTTGTCGCAATAGGCTTCCAGTGCATCATTGCCCTCTTTTTCTGCCGAACCATCAAGTGTTTCGCTGTCGCCATCTTCCTCGGTCGCGCCACGCACTTGCCGTGCTTCAGACATACCTGCACGCTTGGCAATGCCGTGCGAAATGTAATTCACTGCATCATATCTCGTCATCTCCTGCTCTTGCAGGAAGAATGCCGCGTGGCTCTCGCGCTCAGCAAATATGGCCACCAACACGTTGGCGCCCGTCACCTCTTCGCGGCCAGACGACTGCACGTGAATAACAGCGCGCTGGATAACCCGCTGAAACCCAGCCGTTGGTTTGCTGTCATCACCATTATCGATGATCAGTGTGGCCAGTTCGGTATCAATATAATTCTCTAAGTTCTTGCGCAAAATATCGAGGTCAACGTTGCAGGCGCGCATAACGGCCGCGGCATCGCCATCGTCGATCAACGCCAAAAGCAAGTGCTCAAGTGTTGCATACTCTTGCGCGCGCTCGTTGGCCAAGGCCAAGGCACGGTGGAGGGCATCTTCTAAACTGCGCGAAAATGAAGGCACTGTGGCTATTACTCCTTTTCCATTGTGCACTGCAGGGGGTGATGGTGAGATCGCGAAAAGTCCATCACTTGCGTCACTTTTGTCTCTGCAACCTCATAAGTATACACACCACACACACCCACTCCTTTTTGGTGTACATGCAACATTATGTTGGTCGCTTCGTCTTGCGTTTTGCCGAAAAATCGCTCGAGCACATGCACGACGAATTCCATCGGCGTATAATCGTCGTTCAGAAGCAGAACCTTGTAAAGGCTTGGCTTCTTTGTTTTCGGTTTTGTGCGCGTCAAAGTTCCGGTTTGACCGCTTCCGCCGCCGGAACCTTCATCGCCATCTTCGTCTTGCGACATTCTTATTTGCGTCACTCTATTCATCATATTTGGTGCTTAAGGAAGATTCGCTACACCTATCATGACATTACACCATAATAGCCCAGCCAGACTAATATAGGGTGGATTTTTCACGATGCGAGCTTTCTTCACCTCGCGCAAGTCATCTTACGCACAGATCGAGACAAAAAGGGCAAAAACCCAGGCAAATTCTCACACATTTTTCGCACGAAAGTTTTAGATTTACAGGAAGTTAGGCGCGAAAACCCGGAAGGTGAGCGAAAATTGACCGCGAATGTGATGTTGTCCAAACAAGCAAACGTGATGTAAGTTGGCCTCAATTCTATTGCTGATATATCAACCTGATTTTTAATAGATTTGAGCTAATTAATGTCTCATCCACCGATCGGTATTGATCTCGGAACAACCAATTCTCTCGTTGGCGCATTTGTTGACGGCAAAGCACAACTCATCTCAAACACATTGAGTGATGTGCTAACGCCCTCAGTGGTTTCAATTGACGAAGACACCGTGCTGGTGGGGCAAAGCGCTAAAGATCGCCTCGCTACACATCCGCAACAAACCGCTTCGGTATTCAAACGCAAAATGGGAACCGGCAATGTTACCAAGCTGGCGCGGCGCGCATTTAAGCCTGAAGACCTTTCTTCATTGGTTTTATCGAAACTCAAATCCGATGCGGAAGAACACCTGAGTAGCCAGATAAACGATGTCGTTGTCTCAGTGCCGGCCTATTTCAATCAAACGCAGCGCCAAGCCACGAGAACAGCGTG
>JBPCVX010000248.1:0-3230 GCA_051010095.1 Hyphomicrobiales bacterium | reverse complement strand
CGGCCAGGCCATATCGAACAATATTTTGCAAGGTAACATAGATGTTGGGTTCTCACTGGCGCTTGGCACAGTTATGGGCACCTATCGGGCAATTGATACAGGCAAGGCGCGTGTTGACGCGATGGCTGGATTGCGGGTTTCAAGTGTAGAGCTCAGTGTTGGAGCAGCACTGTCTAGCGGCACCGCCAGCAGATCGGCGCGGGCAAAATCGACTTGGGTTGATCCCGCTATAGGCGTTAAATTCGGATACGACTATTCCGAAAACCTCTCCCTAACCGGGTGGGGTATTGTCGGTGGATTTGGTGCCGGATCAGATTTGTTTTGGGATGTATTTGGCGGTGCAGAATACTACTTTAATGACCAACTATCAGCGCTTGTCGGCTTCCGTGGTGGTGGCACAGATTATAAGAGTAGTAATCTTGTATACGACGTAACCAATTGGGGACCCATGCTTGGACTGGGGCTGAAACTCGGCCCAACCGCCAGCCGAAGCGAAGATGCTGTGGGGCTTTCAACTTCTCAAGAACCCGATGTGAATGACTGGTCGGGTGCCTATGTCGGTGTGGGCCTTGGCTATTATGGTGGCGTCGATCAAGTTACCGCGATGCCTTATAGCCTCTTCACTGGGAGGCCAAGACCAGTGAGTAACAGAGTTTTTACTGCCCGCGCACGTGGGTTTGTTGGTGGTGGGTTTATTGGATATAATTTCCACGTTCCTGACAGCCCGTTTGTCCTTGGCGTAGAAGGCGACATATCGGGCATTGCCGCAAAAGACAGTGTGCGCTCCACAGTTCGATTGGGACGCGTAACGTCTATGCAGGCTAAAGGTAAAAACAATTTTGCCTGGACGTTACGCGGCAGACTAGGTTACGCGACAGGCGCATTCATGCCATATATTACAGGTGGTTATGCTGGATTATCCGCCAAAACATCACTGACTTTAACGCAGGCAACGGGCAGCAGCACTCAGTCGAAGACCAACACCTACAGCGGTTGGACATTCGGCGGAGGGCTTGATTTCATGATGTCGCCATCAATGATTCTGGGTGCCGAGTTCCGCCACGCCAATTATGGTGCGAAGACCAATAACTTCACTTATCCAGGCACTGGACTGTTGCCAACAGGTACAGGCGCATCCGTGCGCACGAAAATATTTGACAACCAAATTCTGGTTCGTGGCGCCTATCGATTCTAGGACGCCCCACCAGTTTAATTGTCATATAAACGCGGGTCTGAGAATATGAACAAAATCGTCACCACTGTGATGGCGACAACAATTTCAATTTTCTTGCTCTTGCAAAGCCCACAAACGAGCTTTGCTGCAGATGTGCCTCCCCCGAAAGAAGATTACTATGTGCCGCCTGAAGCAGAGCTCAGCTTCAATTTCGTCCCACTTTATGTGTGGCTGCCTGGATTCTCCGGTGAAACAGCTGTTTTTGGAAACACTGCCAAGATTGATGTGACACCGCTAGATATCGTCAAGAATCTTGGCGACTTCCTTGATGTTCTTGACGGCTTGTATATCGGCGGCGGTCACGTGCGATTGGATGATTTCGGTTTCATGTATGATGTGACGTATCTTTCGATTGCGTCCTCTCAATCTATCGAAGGAAAAGCGGTTAAAGGCGCTTTAGACGTGGGCTTCGATGTTACCGTCGGCAGCCTGCTCGGCACTTACAAAATATTTGACGACGCCGCGACCACTGTTGATCTGGTTGCGGGGGCGCGTATTTGGGGTGTTAAACTTGACCTCACTTTAAACCTTGGTCCGCTTGGAACCGCAGCAGATGATGGTGCGACCTGGGTTGATCCTGTTGTCGGCTTTAAGGCACAGCATTTCGTCACCGAACACACATTTCTTACAGGTTGGGGCATGATCGGTGGCTTCGGCGCCGGTTCAGACTTCATGTATGATGTGTTCGGAGGCGTAGGGTATGAAATCAATGACCGCTTTAATGCGGTTGGTGGAATTCGCGCAACGTATGCAGACTATAAGAACAGCAGCGGCTTTAAATGGGACATGACCATGTATGGCCCAGTGCTAGGCGCAGCTATCAAATTTTAATCTTCAGTATGAATTTCTGGAAAAGGCGAAGGCGCTGCAATTTCCGCCCGCAACCAACTTTCAAATTCAATCGCTGCGGCTGACATTTGTTCTTTAGGATGCGTGATCAAATAGTATCGTTCATGGCTTACAATGGTTTCGCCAAATGGCCGGACGAGATTACTATCTCCTTCAATCTCAAGGCCAAACTTTAGCTGATTAAGGGCGAAGCCCACTCCGGCCTCTGCAAGCGCAAGCGCAACCGGCTGACTGCCCGCATAGATATCCCTGTGCGCAGGCCCCTGCTCAACGCCAAACGCTGCAAACCAGTTCGCCCAAGCGCTTCCATCATCTTCGTGAATGAGCGTAAATTTCTTCAAATCGGCTAGTTCAAATTGCCCTTTTTCAGGAATAAGTCGCGGGACGCAAATTGGATGAAACCCAATTTCTAACAGCAGTTCAACACGCCGTCCCGGAACTTGATAAACACCATGCGCAATCGCCACGTCCAGGTTTACAGACAAATCGTTTCCATCTGCAGGTATAGCGTTACGCCGCAAGGTGAGGCCCGGATATATTGCCAAAAAATCAGGCAACCTTTTTGTGAGCCACAAATATGTAAACCCGGGTACGGACGCCAGATAAAAATCACCGTGGACCAAGTCGTCATTCACATTGAGGATAGTTGATGCAATGTCATTAAAAGAACGCTGCACTGTTTCAAGCAATTTCGCACCCGCAGGTGTTAAGTGCAAAGTACGTGAGGCACGAAAAAAAAAGCTCAATATTGAGCGTGCGTTCCAGCTGCCTAACCTGATGGCTGACTGCGCTTTGCGTAATGCTCAGTTCTTCTGCGGCGCGGCTCATATTTAGGTGCCGGCCTGTGGCCTCGAACGCCCTAAGCGCATTCAAAGATAACCACTTGTCGCCAACCTTCATAAACTTGCTCCCAGCGAGAACTTACTACTTTAGTATCATGAAAAAAATTCATCATAAAGACGCATTTAACTCATTTGCGATATATTTTTCTTGCCTGAAAGCGCACAAAATCTTGTTTTTGATAAAAAATTTTAAATGTTAACAACCAAGTATTGTTCATACATATGTGAAATATACTACATCTCAAGGTCCAGCTAAGGTGTATAGCCTCGTCCACGCCAGTTGATCTGCTGCCCTCGCGCAGCAC
>JBPCVX010000247.1:0-21747 GCA_051010095.1 Hyphomicrobiales bacterium | reverse complement strand
CATTCACCAACGTTCCAAAGCCTGAAGGGCCCGCACTGACAGACGGTAAATGATGAAGCAGCGCCCCACCCCAATCAAAGCCATGCACTGCCGGGCCGCCAAAGGCTACATCGACGTGGAAGCCTTCCAAACTGCGCGCGTTAGCGATGCGTGCCGCACGCACGACATGACCGATCCCCAACAAATGCTGCACATAAAATAACACGCGCGGCATTAATCTGAGGCCTTCAGCTGGACCACTTGAGTGCTTTTGAGCATGTCTGCGTCTCCATCAAACAAGGCCTTGAGTTGCTTAAGGCCTTGTTCATGAGAGAACTTCGATCGCACGATGTGCTCGCCCGCGCTTCCAAGCCGCTGCCGTAGGGGCGAATTTTCGATCAACTTTGTAATAGATACTGCCAGTTCGCCAGGTTTATCGGGTGTAACCAATAAACCGTTCACTTCATCTTCAAGAAGCTCGGTTACACCCGATACAGGTGTTGAAATGCAGGGCAGTCTTTGGCTTTGTGCTTCAACAAGCACGTTTGGTAATCCGTCTCGATCGCCGTCTTTTGCAACACGGCACGGCAAAACAAACATATCGCTTTCGCGGTAGAGTGCGATGACCTGTTGCTGAGAGATGGCCCCATACCAAGTGATTTTTGTGCTCAGGTTTAGCTCTTCTGCTTGAGCCTTCAGGGTCTCTAATAACTCGCCACCGCCGACATGACCCCAGCGCCAATGCACGCTGTCGGGAAGTTGCGCCAGCGCATTCAACAGATTATCCAATCCCTTTTTTTCCACCGCACGTCCAACAGTGAGCAGCCGCACCGGATCGTCTCCATCGCCGCCATCACGCTCAGAACCGGCCGCATCAGGTGAGGGAAAGCGCTCAAGATCAAGCCCGTGATATATGAGTTTCACCTTTTCAGGAAACGGCGTGAGTGACGCCAAATGCTCTGCACCATACCGCGTGCACACGCTCACCCAGCCCATATCATTAAGCTTTCCTGCAAGTTCCCAATCTGGCGATGTCCAGATATCTTTTGCATGCGCAGAACAAGTCCAGGGGACATCGAGCATGAGCGCTGCATAAGCTGTTACGGACGCTGGTGTGTGTATAAAGTGTGCGTGTAGTCTCGAAATCTCATCACCAAGTTCTGTTGCCAGAACCATTGCCTGCCCAAAGCGGCGAATGCGATTGCGGCTGCGATCATTACTCAGATCGCTCGCCCAAACGGAAACGGCTTTTTTGAAACCTGGCAGTTTATGCGCCCTCGACAATGCGCGAAGAACACGCTGCGGCTCCTTATGAAGATATTCAGGCAAATAATGTACCGGCGCTTTAATCTCTGCGTGTACCGGATGTGTTGCTGGGTCGTAAGGATGGCGCAGTGAGACGATCTCTATATCGAGCCCGGATTTTTCAAGGCCAAGAATTTCCTGGGCAATAAATGTTTCAGAAAGACGGGGGTATCCTTTTAGAACGAATGCAATCTTTCCGCTCATCTACCCGCCTTTATGCCTCCTCGAACCACACGCAGTGCGGGGGCGGAAGGTTTTTGAAGATGTTTTTCGACGATTTTGCCAATTTTATCGAGGCCATCGAGGGGCAGCTGCACTTTGACCTGTGAAGGTTTGGCCCGCTGCGGCAATGCCCGCAATGTCTCTATCAGTTTCTTGGGATCGTCAGCTTCGGCTGGCGTGAGCATATCCACAATGCCGAGCTCTTGCGCGCGTTTGGCGCGAATAAGCTGTTCTTCGCGTGGTGTTGTGCGTGGTACAATAAGGGCTCTCTTATCGAAGGAGAGTATTTCGCAAAAAGTGTTGTAACCACACATGCCAACAACTGCATCAGCGCGTGAGATGATCGCTTCCATGCGGTTGTCAAAATCGATGAGACTGACCAACTCAAGCGCTTCGGCGCGACGCACAATCACTTCGCGTTCTGATTTGGGAATAAATGGCCCAAGAACCAACACTGCGTGCGGGAGTGCGCACTCGGCCAAATCCTCTGCGCGCTCATATGCTGCCAGTGTTGCGTTCATCAAATCGGAACCATCTCCACCACCGCCTGCAGTGACCAGAATATAGTGTTCAGGAAGAGGGTGAAGAGAAGAGGCTTCTTCTGAGGGTAAATGGCGTTCCAGGAATCCAGTGTAAGACACCATGTTCAAAACAGATTGCGGCGCATCTAATCCGGTTAAGGGGTTCCAAAATTGTTCAGGTCCATAAACCCAGATATCGTCAAAATAGACATTCAGTTTGGAAAGAACCTCACGGCGCTGCCATTCATCTTTTAATAGCCTCGGCGAATCCATCACATCGCGCAGACCCACGATATTCGTGCAATCGGTCGTTTTAAGATAAGTGAGGGTATCTTCCAGTTCACCTTGCAGCCCCATTGGCTCTTTATCGACGATAAATATGTCAGGATCGAAGGTTTCCGCGGTAAGCCGGATAATCGATTGCCGCATGCCGAGTGTTTCTTCCAAGTCAATATGGTCATCCAGCGAGGTATATTGACCGCTGTGCAACTTGATTACGCTTGGAATTTTGACGAAGTCCACGCGCGCTTTGAAATCGAACGCACCAGCAATGGGTGAACCTGATATGATGAGGACATTCAAGCCTTTAAACTGCTCAACCAACGCATGCGCAATGGTACGACAACGCCGCAAGTGACCGAGGCCAAATGTGTCGTGGCTGTACATTAATATGCGCGCGTTATCGAGCCGCTTCATATCCAATAGTCCGTTCATGTTCCCAACCCATGCCTATGTGGTTACTCAAAGTTACAAATACAATATGTTAGCTACTTGTATGGGTCTGCGGCATCACGCATGCCGTCACCCATAAAGTTAAAGGCAAGGATAACCAATATCACCGGCAACACAGGCAACATTAACCAAGGATAAAGAACAACAACGTTGATATTCTGGGCTTCAGCGAGCAACACACCCCAACTGGTAATGGGTGGGCGCAGGCCCAATCCCAGGAAGCTGAGGGCTGTTTCACCAAGCACCATGGTGGGAATAGAGATCGTTGCACTCGCGATCAAGTGGCTCATAAATCCAGGTACCATATGGCGGGAAATTATGCGCCCCGTATTGGCGCCCATCAATTGTGCGGCCAGAACATAATCTTCTTCACGTAGTGAGAGTAATTTCGAACGCACGGCACGGGCAAGCCCGGTCCAGTCCAACATGGCCAGAATGAGGGTTATGCCGAAATAAATCACCAATGGCGACCAAGTGACCGGCATGATTGCCGCTAACGCCAGCCACAAGGGAATTGAGGGCAGTGATTGCAAAACCTCGATAATGCGCTGAGTGAACAAGTCAAACAGCCCGCCATAGTAGCCCGCCAGCCCACCAATCACGATGCCAAGTATGAAACTCAGCGTAATGCCTATTAGCCCAATGGTAAGTGATATTCGCGCACCTGCTATGATGCGCGAGAGCATATCTCGTCCAAGTCGGTCTGAGCCCAGCAAGAACATGGGGCCGCCGTGAGGTGGACAGATGAAATGGAAGTCCATCTCAACGAACCCCCAGAACTTATAGGTATCGCCGCGGCAGAAGAACCGAATTGGCAACACTTCCTTGGTGTTCTCGGTATATTCGCGTTTCAGATTCTCCATGTTCAGTTTGTAGGAAAGCCCATACACAAACGGCCCCACAAACTCGCCTTCGTGAAACAAATGCACACTTTGTGGTGGCATATAGATGTAGTTCGTGTGGCGTGTGTGCAGATTGTAAGGTGAAAGCATCTCGCTGATGAGCGTGGAGCCATAAAGCAAAATGAGGAACACCGCAGAGACAACGGCAATCTTATGCTGCTTAAACTTCCACCACATCAGCTTCCACTGAGAAGCTAAATAAATGCGCTCTTGAGCGGGGGTAAGTTTTTCCACCGAATGGGGGTCAAATGGCGCATCTGACACATAGTGTTGCATGGCTGCGCCCGGAGCTGGCAGTTGAGATTTCGAAATGTCGCTCATCGTGTTGCCCCTCCGGCGAGCCTTATGCGCGGATCAAGAATGGCAAGCGCAATATCCGAAATCAAAACCCCTACAACCGTAAGGCTTGCCAAAAACATCAAGAATGATCCGGCGAGATACATATCCTGGCTTTGCAGTGCGGAAATGAGCAACGGGCCGGTGGTCTCCAGCGACAGTACAACGGCAACGATTTCAGCACCGGAGATAATCGCCGGTAGGATTGATCCGATATCGGAAATGAAAAAGTTCAAAGACATACGCAGTGGGTATTTGACCAAAGCCTTAAATGGTTTGAGACCTTTGGCCTTGGCAGTAACGACATATTGTTTTTGTAGCTCATCAAGCAAGTTGGCGCGTAAACGGCGGATCATTCCAGCAGTGCCGGAGGTGCCAATAACAATTACGGGGATCCAGAGATGTTCCAAGATCGACACGAACTTATCCCAACTCATGGGCTCGTTCAGATACATGGGATCCATCAGGTGACCTATCGAAGTACCAAACCATTTCTTAGCGAGATAAGTGAGCACCAATGCCAACAGAAAGTTCGGCGTCGCCAGCCCAATGAGCCCCAGAAAAGTGAGGCCATAATCACCCCAGCTATATTGATGGGTTGCTGAATAGATGCCGATTGGGAATGCAATGATCCAGGTGAAGATGATCGTTGTGAACGACACAAGGATTGTAAGCCACAATCGGTCTCCGACAACATCAGTAACGGGGAGTTGGTATTCGAAAGAATATCCAAAATCACCTTGAACAAAACCCCAAACCCAGGAGAAATAGCGCTCTAAAACGGGTTTGTCGAAACCATACTCAGTGCGCAGGAAGTCGATATGCGCCTGATCAACAGATTCCCCTTGCGCCTTCAACTCAGCGATATAGCTCTCCAGATAATCACCCGGCGGCAATTCGATAATCGTAAATATGAGCGCCGACGCGATCAAGAGCGTCGGGATCATTATCAAAATTCGTCTGAGTATATAGGCGAACACCTTTTGCGATCTCCCTTTCCCTAGGACCCTTCATCGAGCCAAAACGCGTCCATATTATAGACGCCGAAATAGGCTCCGGGGTTATAATTGAAAAAGCCCTTTTCGGGGATATTCTTAAGGTTGCTGCGCGCGACAATTGGTTGGAATGTCGTGTTCACCACGCCAATTGTGTAAACCTGATCGGCGTGCACTTTCAGCATTTCATGCCAGATCTTTTCACGCTCAGTTTCATCAGTGCTATCATACCATTTCAGATAAAGATCGAGCAGCATTTTTGGTTCAGCCATGTCGGGCGGGGTGCCAATTTTTCCGCTTGATTCAAAATGCTGACCCCATTGTGCCCAATGCAGCTGTTCCATATCCGTTGGCGCCAGTTCTTCTGGCGTCATGTTTGCTGTTGGTATGGCATTGTCCAACCCTTGGAACACGGTCATCATCGTGTCGCCTGAGCGCACGCGTTTGCGGAACACGTCACGCTGGGTCACGCGGGTGAAAAGTTTAATTCCAATTTTTGCCCAGCTCTCCCGAATGAGTTCAAGCACGTCGCTTTCCTCGGTGCTTTCGCCCGCGGTTTCGACAATAATTTCTGCTTTACGTCCATCTGGCAGTAGACGGATACCTTCATCATTACGTTTTGTCAGTCCCACTTCATCGAGCAATTTGTTTGCTTGCTTAATGTCGAACTGGGTCCATGCTGTTTGATATTCTTCCTTAAACAATGGGCTGGTTGCCAAAACCGTATTATTGCTCGGTTTAGCCAGTCCAAAGTAAACTGCTTGGTTGATTTCGTCCCGGTTGATGGCGATCGAAAGCGCACGCCTCACCCGTGCATCACGGAACAGCTTGCGCCATTCCTCATCATTCACAATGAGGTTTGGATAGAGCGCGATCTGCGCACCCTTTGCCGTCTCCCATAAGAGGACCTTGAAGTCATACTTCTCCGCATTGGCGCGCAGGAAAGTATAGTTATCGAAACGCAGGTAGCGCGCTTGGATATCGCTTTCACCTGTGCCTGCTTTTGAAGGTATGAGCGATGTCGATCCCAAGCCGATAATAACCTCATCAATATAGGGCAGCTGGCGGCCATTTTCATCGATCCGATGAAAGAATGGATTGCGTGCAAAAACAAACTGCTCAGCAGGCGGTTTGGTTGTGTTTCGCCAAGGCTGCAAGGTAGGCAGATTTGGATTTTCGGGGCGGTATTGGCGGCCCAAACGGCGATGTAGCGAGGCCCAGTTGCGCTGCTTGTGTTTTTTCACTTCCGCCGCCAGTTCATCTTCGGGGCGGTACTTTTTGTGAAATTGCTTCATATAATGCGACGCAATGTAGAGATAGAGCGGGCGCGCTGCGGCAAGGTTAGACAAGAAGGTGGGGTTCGGGCTGTTGAAGGTGTACCTGACTGTCAACTCGTCAATGACTTCGAACTTTGGCGGCTTGCCATCTGTCAGCAACTCGCGTGGCACACCGCCAGGTGCCAGTTCTTCATTGTTGGCGAGATCTTCAAACCAATAACGAAAATCCTCTGATGTGAAAGGATGGCCATCAGACCATCTGTGACCGGGTCGGATATGAAAGGTGAAAATACGCCCTTCTTCCACATCCACTGCCTTCAAAATATCGGGCTTCAGATCAAGCCCAGAATCATAACCTACCAGGCGCGCATATCCGTAGACGGTCATCATACGAATATCTTTCTGTTTACCCAAAAGCGTGTGCAATTTACCGCCATGCTTGCCGGGCTCGCGGCCCGTTGCACCCATATTAAGAACTCTGGGGACCTCGGGTAAGCGCTCAGCGATCGGCGGCAGCTCACCTGCTTTAACTTGTGCTTCTAGGCTGGGCGTTTCCAACAGTGTGGAAGCCTCGGCGAGCGGTACAAACAGAAACAAAGCTAATAAGACAATGGAAAGCCTGGTCATGCGCGTAGCTCCTTAGCTTCTGTGCTCGAATTGACAAGCACGGTGTGATCATCACCAAGCTCAAGATGAATGAGCTTGGGTGCATCTTCAGAGGTGTTAAACATCGGACCCCACGTTTGTTTACTGGATGCGCCGCCACGATTGATCTCTTCGAAATCGAGTGGGCGCCCCAAATCTGGGTAGGGTACGGCCTTAAGCAGGGCACGCGTATAGGGGTGCACGGGGTTTCGGAACAGTACTTCTCGTGGCGCAACTTCCACAAGATTACCCTGGCACATAACAGCAATGCGGTCTGCCATATAATCCACAACCGCTAGATTGTGAGAGATAAACAGATAAGTTAGCCCAAGCTCATTCTGAAGATCTTTCAACAGATTGAGTATTTGCGCTTGAACGGAAACATCGAGAGCCGAAACGGGTTCATCGCAAATCAGCAAATCCGGGTTGAGCGCTAAAGCGCGCGCAATGCCAATGCGCTGGCGCTGGCCGCCGGAAAATGAATGCGGATATCGATTAAGAAATCTTGGGTCCAAACCAACAACGCGCATCAGCTCTGTGATGGTTTCAAGCCGATCAGACTCATTACCAATATTGTGAATTTGCAGAGGCTCACGCAAAATGTTGAGCACCGTCATGCGCGGTGAAAGCGATGAAAATGGATCTTGAAATACCATTTGCAAGCGCGGTCTGAATGCTTTTAGCGCATTGCCACCCAACTCAAGTATGTTCATCGGGCCGGCGCCATTGTCGAAAACGACTGACCCACTGTCAGGTGTAACAGCACGCATAATCATCTTCGACAGAGTGGTTTTTCCGCAGCCGGATTCCCCCACCAATCCAAGACACTCACCGCGGTTAATGGTGAGGCTTACATCATTAACGGCAACGACTTCATTATCAACGTTTGCTTTGAAAAATCCGCCCTTACGGGTGGTGAAAGTTTTTCTGAGGTTTTCAATGGCAAGCACTGGAGTGCTGTTGTCTGGATCGAACTCTTTGCGGGTCAGCGCCGGGCCAACCTCATAGGCCACATCGCGCAAGGATACCAAGCGCTCTCCGTCTTTCATATCGAAATGTGGAACTGCTTGCAGCAACGCTTGAAGATAAGGGTGGCTGGGGTTTTTAAAGATTTCCTCTACGGGCCCGGCTTCCATAACCTCGCCGTGATAAACCACAACCACCTCATCGGCCATATTAGCAACCACACCAAGATCGTGTGTGATGAGCAGCACAGCCATATCTAGCTTTTGTTGCAGCTCTTTGAGTTGGTTGAGCACCTGCGCCTGCACTGTCACGTCGAGCGCAGTTGTTGGTTCATCTGCTATCAACAGAGCCGGGCGGCAAATGAGTGCCATGGCGATCATCGCACGCTGGCGCAATCCGCCCGAGAGCTCAAATGAATACATATCATAGGCACGCTGGGGATCTGGAAACCCTACTAAATCCAGCATGTCTTCCGTCACAGATCGCGCCTCTCCCTTTTCCACTTCACTGTGAAGGGTGAGGGCCTCTTCAATTTGATCGCCGATGGTGTGCAACGGAGACAATGATGTCATTGGCTCCTGAAAGATCATTGATATGCGCGCGCCACGCAGTTCACGCATCTCGTCGCCATCTCGATCAAGTTGGGCGATATCAACCGGCGTTCCGTCGGAATCGGGATCAAAGAAGAGAATTTTGCCGCCAGTGATATTTGCAGGCCTTGGCAGAATGCCTTGAATGGCTTGCGCGGTCACGGATTTGCCCGAGCCAGATTCACCAACAAGAGCGACGATGCTGCCGGGTTTAATGCGAAAACTAATCCCGCGCACCACCTCCATATCATTGCCTTGCAATGTAAAGGCGACACGCAGGTTTTCAACGCGTATCAAATCACTATCTGAAGCCATTTAGTCTAACCGATGGCCCCCACATAAAACAGACTCACCCCGCGCCCTCCCGCGCCACGCCTTATTGTATAAACAGTCATAAAATGTCGTGTCGCAAGACGCAATCGGATTTGACCGTTTTTATCCTTTTGTATAACTCTACCAGCTTTCTTCTAGCGCCGAATTATAATTCTTGTATTACCATATCCATTTGCGCGGATAAGTCCAAACAACCTTGCCGCATGTCTTGGATGAAGCCGAACGCACCCGTGGGATGCTGGCCGGCCTAAACGGCGTAGATAGTTTGTGCCATGGATGGCGTAACCTTTATAAAAGAAAACTGAATATGGCATCGGCGAGTTATTATACTTGCTTGAGTAATGCATACGCTTCAACCATTTCGGACGAAATGTGCCCGTTGGTGTCCTATAGCCTCGCCGTCCGGTTGATACCCGCCAAGAATGCATAAGCGCACCATTTCGATAAACCTTCATTGTCTGTGAAGAAATGTCTATTTTTGCGATAATCCGCGCTGCTTCGGCGCTTGAAAAAGCGAGCGAACAAAACATTAAGGTGATTGCTAGGCTCAGTAATTGTGTTGTTCGTCTATATGGCTTTCTACGCATAACGCTACTCCTCCTACTCACTTAGTTGTTGCGCACAAGCCCCTCTCTTTCACTATTGCAAACATCTTAACCGGGCGCAATTACCGCGCGACCCAAGAAATTCTAGCATGTGAAATTGATTGCGTTTTAAGTCTTGCTAGATTGTGTAATCATCAAAATTCTGCACAATAGTTGTTTCAAGTATAATTGTGTTTTTATTTCAATTCATTTGTGAGATAGGTTTTATTACTGAACTAAATTAAAAATACTATTGGCGTTATTTGCGTTGAAATGCTGGGAGCGTGGGAATGAATATCCTTAAACAGGTCTATTTGAAAGTCTTCTTTGGGACTATTGCCGCGCTGGGAATATGCGCACTCTCGGTCCCATCAGGCTATAGCCAAACCACAAAGACGAAGAATGAGACGGCAGCTGAGGTGCAACAAGAAAAAGACGCGTCTGCGGCCGAAACCGAAGAACAAGGTGGTGCGGAAACTGATGAAACCGACGTGGGTTGGCCCCGTGAAGTTAAATCAGACCAAGGCGTCATCCTTATTTATCAACCTCAGTTCGACGCGCTTGTTGGGCCGGATTTAAAGGGCCGGGCGGCTTTCAGCATTAAAAAGAAGGAAGACGGCGAGCCTGAGTTTGGAGCGCTTTGGTTTGAAGCACGTATCTCACCCAATGCCGAAGAACGCTTGGCCTATGTGGACTCTGTAAAAGTCACCCAAGTCGCTTTGCCAGATGCCGATGATGCGACCGAGAAGAAAATAGCTGAAGCAATTGAGAAGGTCGCAAAAGAAGGCGCAGCTACAATATCTTTGGACCGATTGACAGTTGCGCTTAAGGAAGCCGAAACCGAGCGCAAAGAAGCAGAAGGCCTAGATCATAAGGCACCGAAAATAATCATCTCCGAAGTGCCCGCCGTTTTGCTCTTCATTGATGGCAAACCCAAATTCTCAGCGGTTGAGAATACTGATCTATTGGCCATGGAGAACTCTCCATTTCCTATCGTGCTCGATCCCAAATCCAAGAAGTACTACTTGAACGGTGGTGAGCTGTGGTACGAGGCTGCAGATGTAAAGGGGCCTTGGAAATATGTTGAAAAGGTTCCAGAAAAAGTTGGTTCCCTTGTAAAACTCACAGATGAGCAGAAGAAAGACCTCAAAGAGCTTGTTAGTGGTGAAGGTGAAGATGATCGCATCCCAGCAATTGTCTACACGGATGTTCCGACAGAGCTCATTGTTGTTGATGGCAAACCAAAGTTTACGCCCTCTGTCGGTGCTGAGTTACTTTATGTCGAGAATTCCGAAACCTCTATTTTTCTCGATCCGGGCACGAAGAGTTACTACGTTTTGTTGTCGGGGCGCTGGTACAAAAATTCAGCACTGAAAGAAGACGGTTGGGATTATGTGCCGTCCAATGAATTACCAGAGGCGTTTGCCAAAATTCCAGAAGATTCAGACCGTAGCGCTGCACTGGCGCAAGTGGCCGGAACCAAACAAGCAGAAGAAGCTGTTGCAGAGGCAAGCATTCCGCAGGTGACTGCTGTCAGTCGCGAAAAAACAAAACTTGAAGTGAAATATAACGGCAAACCGCAGTTTGAAAAAATCAAGGGCACTGACATGCTCTACGCCGTCAACACAGCGTCAACTGTGCTGAAGATTGATGGCCGCTATTATGCTGTTGACCAAGGGGTGTGGTTTGTTGCCGATGCGCCCACTGGACCATGGGTGGTGGCAGATGAAGTGCCTGCAAAGGTTGAAAATATCCCGCCAGAAAACCCCACCTATAATGTGAAGTACGTGAAGGTTTATGATTCAACGCCAGAATATGTTTATGTTGGATATACGCCGGGATATCTAGGGTCTTATATTTATAATGGAACGGTTGTTTACGGCACCGGCTATTATTACCGTTCTTGGTGGGGATCATATTATTACCCACGGCCATTAACCTGGTGCTTGGGCGCGTTTTTCAGACCCTGGTATGGCTGGGGGTACTCATTAGGGTGGGGAAGGTTCGCTTTCCATGCAGGTTTTGCTGCGGGCTATGCCTGGCATCGCAACCGTTACCGCGGGTGGTATGGACCCGGCGGTTATTACTCCCATCGTTATAACCGCTATCGTGCCCGCCATCACCGCGCTGCGCACTACCGGCATCGCAACAATCTTTATAACCGGCCCGCTAATCGCAACCGCAACCAGTTTAACCGAAACCGCCCACGCCATGATCAGCTGCGCAAGAATTTCAAAGGGGCTGGAAAGCGTCCCAACAATGTTTTTACCGATCGTAAGGGCAATGTTTATCGCAAAACAAAGGATGGTTGGCAGAAGCGAGATGGAAAAAAGTGGAAGCAAACAAAGCTAGACCGGGATGCGCGACCAGGAAATCGTGACCGCAGGCCGGGCAATTTAGATAAAGCCAATCGGCCAAACAAAGGCAATCGCCTGCCGAACGCGGGTGGCGGTAACCGGCCAAACGCCAAACCGGGCCAGAGGCCTAACGCCAAACCGGGCCAGAGGCCTAACGCCAAACCTGGGCAAAGACCTAACGCCAAACCTGGTCAAAGGCCGCAAAAACCAGCGACACGGCCTGCGAAGAAACCACAGAAACCGGCTGCCCGTCCGGCACAAAAGCCCAAGAAAAAACCGGCTGCCAGACCTGCTCAACGTCCCAAGAAGGCTGCCAAGCCAAAGGCGCGTCCAAAAAAACAAGTGCGTAAACAGCCGCAACGCAGGCCATCTTCTGGAAATCGCAATCGGGCCAGATCGCATTCGTTGCAGCGCCAAAGCCGCGCCAGGAGCAGAGGTGGTCAACGCCATCGTAGTCATTCAGCCGCAAGGCGTAGACCAAGCGGTGGTGCACGGCGCGGCGGTGGAGGTCGCAGAGGTGGTGGCCGCAGAAGATGATGTGCGGTATTTTGTGGATGTGAGTGTTTGACGCTTCTATCCATGGCGGTGATCGATTATGATCGCCGCCATGAAGCACTTTCCAACCGAACTGATGAATGGCTACCTGTCATTTAAGGGTGGCAAATTCGAAACCGAACGCAACCGTTACGCAAAGCTTGCTGAAACGGGGCAATCGCCTGAGACACTGTTAATTGCATGCTGTGATTCACGCGCCGGACCGGAAACGATATTCAACACTGCGCCCGGTGAAATTTTTGTTGTGCGCAACGTGGCCAATCTCGTGCCCTCATATGAGCCTGATGGCGGGCATCACTCCACATCAGCAGCATTGGAATTTGCGGTTCAAAGCCTCAAGGTCAAAAACATTGTGGTCATGGGCCATGGGCGTTGTGGTGGCATAAAGGCGGCTTTGTATCCAGCCAGTGAACCACTTTCACCAGGTGACTTTATTGGCAAGTGGATGGAATTACTTGTCCCAGCGGCAGAGGCAATTAATGCAAACGAATGGATGACACAGGAAGAACGTCAAACTGCGCTTGAGCGCATATCCATTCGGTACTCAATTGCAAATCTGCGCACATTTCCCTGTATCGACATTCTCGAAAAGCGAGGCAAGCTTAATCTTTATGGCGCCTGGTTTGATATTTCGACGGGCGAATTGTGGATTATGAATCAAGATACCGGAGACTTTATGCGCGCCTCTGAGCAGGAAGCGCTTGAAGACTAATTATTTTTTGGACTGGCTTGCCACCAGCGCCATTCCCCATGTGCCGAGGAAGAAAAAGACGAGATATAAAAGGATTTCAACAACGAACGAGCCTGCGGCATAGGTTGCATGCGCACCCAGGAAATAGTGTGAAACCTCGCCCAACACTGTTTGGAATCCAATGAAATAGTGCAGCACGGCTAAGATTACCGCAGTCGCGATCATTATGTATCCAAGTCTAGTGAGCATTTTAAATTCTACACGAGCGGTGATTATTGTGTTTTATTTGCCTGAAATTAGTTTTGCATAAGTTGAGTTCCAAGTCATGGTGATTTTTGTTTCCGATTACAGCAAACTCAAAGGTAATGCCACGGAAGATGGACGGTTCCGCTCGCCCGCATTTGAGCGCAATCATCAACCTATAGTCGAGGCGCTTCGTGCGCGTTTAAATCTTGATGAAGGTCATGTGCTGGAACTTGGTTCAGGACCAGGCCAACACATCAGTGTTTTGGGTAAAGCATTTCCCGAACTCACCTTTTGGCCCAGCGATCCATATCCGGCGCATCGCGAGAGCGTAGAGAAGTGGAGCGCCCATCACGGAGTTTCGAATGTTAACGCGCCCTTTGAACTTGATGCTTCTGAACCTTGGGATTTAGAAGGCGAGGGCAAGCCACCATCCGGGGCGCTGCAGGCGGTACTCTGCATAAATGTTCTGCATGTGGCGCCGTGGCACGTGGCGCAGGGCGTTTTGAAAGGTGCGTCTGACCATCTGGCAGATGATGGAGCGTTGTTCCTATACGGCCCTTATTCGGTGGATGGTGAGCATATATCGGATGGAAACGCCGATTTCGATGCTGCAATTCGCACTGAGAACGCAGATTGGGGTGTGCGCGACACGAGAGAAATGGCAGAAGAAGCGGCAACGCACGGGCTTGTGATCGCTGAAATCGTCGAAATGCCCTCTAACAACTTCATTCTTGTCGCAAAACGAGGCTAAGCTCTTCTTCTAAGCACAAAGGAGGGCCTCAATGTATACAAGACGAATTACCGCCACCTTAGCAATGCTGATTGGGTTTTTACTGGTAATCCCCGCTGAGGCCAGGCCGAGCCGGTGTCTCGCGGTTGCGCAAAACACCCCCAATGTAATTCATGCAAACTTTCAAAGCACCGCCTTGAACGAAGGCGAAGTTAAACTTACCTTTGTTGGACATTCCACATTTCTCATTGAGACCCCCAAAGGCGTGACGATTGCAACCGACTATACCGGTTATGCAGGCGATAGCGTGGTGCCGCGTGTGGTCACCATGAACCATGCCCATGAAAGCCATTACACTGATTATCCCGATCCTAAGATCGAACATGTTTTGCGCGGTTGGAACCCTGAAGGCGGCGAGGCGCGCTATGATCTTGAAGTGGGTGATGTGCAAATTCGCAATGTACCAACCGATATCCGTACTTGGAGCGGAGATGTGGAGCCCTTCGGAAATTCAATTTTCATATTCGAAGTGGGCGATTTGTGCATCGGCCACCTTGGACATTTGCATCATATTCCAACACCCCAGCAATTCGGCATGATGGGCCTGCTTGATGTTGTTCTAGTGCCTGTGGATGGCAGTTTCACCCTTAAGCTCGACAGCATGGTGGAAGTGCTAAAGACAATTCGCGCGCGCCTGATTATTCCTATGCACTTTTTTGGTACGGGCACTTTGGGGTCATTTCTGGAGCGCATTGGCACGACATTTGAAGTGAAATCTCACGATTCCGCGACACTCGTCGTTTCATCGCAAACACTTCCCAAAAAACCGACTATTGTCGTTCTTCCCGGAACCAATATTATATATTCTCCAGACGACGATTAAGACGAGGATGTATGGGGAATTATCTGCTTGCCATCGACCAAGGCACAACATCATCGCGGGCAATTGTGTTTGATGATCGTCTAAACACGAAAGCCGTGAGCCAGAAAGAGTTCACACAGCATTTCCCGAAATCGGGATGGGTGGAACATGACCTGGAAGAGATTTGGCAAAGTGTTATCGAAACCTGCCGCGACGCAATGGCGAAGGCGGGAGTTGTGGCTTCCGAAATTGCTTCCATTGGTATCACCAATCAACGTGAAACGACCGCGATCTGGGAACGAGACACGGGCAAGCCCATTCACAATGCAATTGTGTGGCAAGATAGACGCACTGCAGATACTTGCGCGCGGCTCAAAACAGATGGTCATGAAGCAGAGGTCAATTCACGCACTGGGCTGCTGATTGATCCTTATTTCTCAGGCACGAAAGTTTCGTGGATACTTGATGGCGTTGAAGGTGCGCGAACGCGGGCTGTAAATGGTGAATTATGTTTTGGCACGATCGATAGCTTTTTGTTGTGGCGGCTGACCGGGGGGAAAATTCATGCGACTGATGCAACGAATGCCAGCCGCACCATGCTGTTCGATATTCAACGGGGCAGCTGGTCAGCGGATTTAAGCGATCTCCTGAATGTGCCATCGGCAATGCTTCCCGAGGTGAAAGACTGTGCCGCTGAGTTCGGTGAAACCGAGGAACATCTGTTCGGCGGGGCAATAAAGATCTCTGGTATTGCAGGAGATCAGCAAGCCGCAACGGTTGGTCAGGCCTGCTTTGCACCTGGAATGATGAAATCGACATATGGCACGGGGTGTTTTGCACTGCTTAACACAGGCGATAAAGCCATTGCTTCCGCCAACCGATTGCTGACCACGATTGCCTATCAGTTTGACGGTAAACCCACCTATGCGCTCGAAGGCTCAATATTTATCGCTGGCGCTGCTGTGCAATGGCTTCGTGATGGATTGGGCGTTATTCAAGAAGCTGCGCAATCGGGCGATTTGGCTGCTGGTGCAGATGAGAACCAGCAACTTTATTTAGTGCCGGCTTTTACTGGCCTGGGAGCGCCCTATTGGGACGCAGATTGCCGGGGGGCGATCTATGGGCTCACGAGAAATTCTGGTCCAGCAGAGTTTGTCCGGGCTGCTCTTGAGGCAGTGTGCTATCAGACGCGCGATTTATTGGATGCCATGCGCCAGGATTGGGGCGTTGAGGGTGAGACCGTATTACGTGTTGATGGCGGCATGGTGGTGTCTGACTGGACTATGCAGTTTCTTGCAGACATTTTAAACGCGCCTGTTGATCGGCCTAAAGTGCTGGAAACCACCGCACTTGGAGCTGCTTACTTGGCGGGTTTTCAAACGGGCTTGTTGCCTGCGCCGGAACAGTTTGCACCAAGTTGGGCGCTCGAGCGTAGATTTGAACCGGTACTGGATGACACCACACGCGATGAAAAATATGCTGGATGGCGGGCCGCCGTCGCCCGCACACTCACCCAGCCTTGGGGTTAGTTAAATCCGTGGTTTAGGTCTTTTCTTCCGCGGTTTTTTTACGCGCTTTCGCAGAGCTTGACGACGATGACTTCTTTGTATCTGAGCTCTTTAACAATTGCATGATCGCGGCGATGAGCGGCACCGCGATCTTTGGCGCAAGAGCTTCGAGTGGGTGTTCGATAATGCGCGTGACCGTGCTGCGTAGGCCAACGATCTCATCACGCACCATACGTAATTCACCTTGAACCGCACGCGCTTCGGATTCAATGTCCGCCAACGCCATCTCACGAACCTCGTTGACAATTTCCGCCTCGTTCCCAGGTGCGAGGCGTTGCGCAATGAAGGCAAGCATAATCGTGATGATGAGGTCACCAAACGCGACAAGGGCAGCAGCGCCCGCTGATCCAAAACGTGGTTCAAGCGCAAAGAAACACGCGAGATTGATCATCGCCAATGCAAATAACCCAAACAACGCGGCCACCGACAGAAGGATGATCTTGTTGACCAGCAATTTAAGCTTGATCTCGCCCAACATGCGCTCGGCATTCCACAAAAGCTTTATGTGGCGAACAAACACTTCCATGACACAACTCTCCTACTAACAATTGTTACTTGAGCAATCTTCCCAAGACGATACCTGCGGTAAACGCCAGTGCCAGCGCCAGCAAAGGATGAGCCTTCACCTGCTGCTCTGCGGTTTCCGCAAGCTGTTCAATTTCTTCCGATGCAAGATCAGTAAACTCGCTGAGCTGCTCTTCGATGCGTTCAACGTCGAGCCGTTCAAACGCAGTTGTTTCTTGCTCGGTCGCATTCTCGGTTTCGCTTTGTTTGCTGCGCGATTTAGAAATAGCTTCCGCTTCACGTTTCAGATCGCTAATGCGCGCGCCAATTGAGTTACTAGCGCTCATGCTGTTTCCTCTCCGCTGATTACAGTGTCGGTTTCCGTGTCTAGGCGACCATCTTCCGATAATAAGATGGCAATCCATTGCATGGCTGGTATATGGGCGCAGAAAATCATGAAGACGACGGTGATTGGTACGGACATAAACATGCCGGCCACGCCCCACATAGTGCCCCACAAGCTCAACGCGATTAGGACCGCTAGCGCACTGAGATTGAGCACCTTGCCCATGAAGATAGGCTCAATCACGTTGCCAATTGTGAACTGCGCTCCTGTCAGCAAAATTACGATAACGAGAAATGGGCCGAATGTGTCGAACTGAACAAGCGCCAGAATCGCAGGGAAAATTACCCCGATAATGGAGCCCACTGTTGGAATATAATTCAGCAAAAAGATCAACAAAGCCCAGGTTTCTGCGAAATCTACGTTTAAAAAGCGTAACACTCCATAGCTCACGAGGCCGGTGATAATGCTCATGATTGTCTTAATCAGAATATATTTGCGAATGCTTTTTGAGGCTGTGGCCATGACCCTCTTCACATTCAAATGGTCTTGTGACTTCGGGAATAGGATGGGCAACTTGTGTACAAAACTTTTCTGGGTCGCGAGGATGAAGGCGGTATAAAGCCCGGTCATCACGATATCTGCAAGAATAGATCCGGTCTTGCTGGCAATCACCGGCACGCTTGATGACAGATCAAGTTTTGAAAACTGTATTCTGGCTTGGGACGCAATATCCTCACCAAGCCAATGGGCGAGGTTGGTCAACAATCCTTCGAAACGCGCCACATAACGTGGCCATGCCTGGGTTACGTCACTTGCCTGACCTGAGAGAATTTGCACAACCAAAAGCAGCCCCAGCAAGACGATTAAAACTGATAATGCCATCGCCATCCAATTTTTCAGATGTGCGCCAAAGGTTGGCAGCTTTTGCAAGGCTTCTGTTGAGGCAGATAGCAATATCGAGCACAGCAATCCCAAGGCCAAGGGCCGGAAGAGGTTTTGACCATAGTAAAGGGCAGCTATTACGCCAGCCGTAGTGACCACATATGTAATCAGGTTGCTGCGTGTTGCCAGCGCGTGTGATGGCGTAGTCATTTAGGCAGGTTTTTCAAATCTAGATGCATCGTTTCTCGGCCCCTTTCGAGATAATACCTGTAATATAAAGACTAAATTCAAATACATAAAAATAAAAACAGATAAAATATTTTATTTAATTTGAAAAAATTACTTGAGAAAGCCTAGAAATAGTAAGTTTCGCATAAATCATAGAAAATTTGAATTAAATGCGGGCACCACTTTCAATGCGCTTTTAAGCTGGCTGCGCGATGATGCGCTGACAAATTTTGATCTTGGAGCAAGATTGTGCGCTTAAATCGAAAACGTTCAACGCAAAGAAAATCGTGGCTACGAACGCGGCTGTTAAAGCGATTTGCGCGTGACACCAAAGGGGTTGCAGCAATCGAAATGGCGCTGGTGGCAGCACCCTTCATTGCCGTAATCTTGGCCATCTTGGAATCTGGTTTAGTCTATTTTTCAGAGTTTGCATTGGAAAAGAAAGTTGCTGAAGCTTCGCGGTTGATAAGAACAGGCCAGGTTACTGATTCAAACACCGCACTTGCCGGTTTCAAAGATACGATCTGCGACGAAATTTCTCCCCTGTTTGATTGTTCCAAGATCGTGGTTGATGTGCGTTCGTTTACAGATTTTCAAGCTGTGAACGAAACCGGCCTGCCTGACCCGACAGATGGTTCCGACAATCTTGTGGCGCTTAATGGTTGGGATACTGGGGGTGAAAGCGATGTAGTGGTCGTACGGGTTTTTTATGAATGGGATCTCATTTTGCCCGGTGGCATAACGCAAATGGATAACTTGCGCGCTGGCACAAGGTTCATGTCCGCATCCGCTTCATTCCGAAACGAACCCTTTAACGCCATTCAATTTAACCCTTAAACGCAAAACTTGCGGGTTTATGAGGCTGTGGAGATAAGTAATGATCGGCATTAAAAGAAATTGGAGCATTTTGTGCGGGAAGCTTGGTGCGTTTCGGCGCGAGGTTTCGGGCGCAATCGCGATCGAATTTGCATTTGTGTTTCCGGTTCTCATTGTCATCTATCTTGGGATGGTTGAGCTTGGGAACGCCATTGCGGCCGATCGCAAGGTAACGCTGCTGTCAAGCACGGTCGGCGACATTGTGGCGCAATATAGCGAAGTCACGCAAAATGATATGGATCGGATTTTTGAAGCAGCGCAGGAAGTACTGCGCCCTTATGAAGTTGCCACCGATAAGCTTCTGATTGAGGTGTATTCGATTACCACGAACGAAACCAATGACCAGGTGCAAAGCTGGCCTGGCAGGGTGACAAATGGCGGTTCGTGCGGAGTCGAGAGCGAATCAGCCCCTGCTGTGCCTGCTGATTTGCTTGTTAACAGCGCAAGCGTAATCGTTGCACGGGTTTGCTACAAATATGAATCTGTTCTCAATTACCTTTTCAAGACTGACCCTCAATTCGATGAAGTTTTTTACATTCGCCCGAGATATGTGGATGCCGTCGAGTGGAAGGTGGGAGCCTAATCATTGGGCTTCAAGCAATGCGTAACAGGAGCGAGTAATTATGAAACCTCAGTCAATTCTCAAGAGAATGAGCAATGCCTTGATGAATAAAGCCCGTAAGTTCCGGGGTATGGACGATGGGAATGTGATCATTATGTTTGGAATAAGCTTCATTCCCATCATCATCGCTACAGGCATTGCAGCAGATTATGGTTATTCGCGTTATGTGGAAACGCAAGTGCATGCAGCCGGTGACATGGGGGTGCTTGCGGCAGCAGCAACCCGTGCCGCAGGTGGCGGGGATGATTCAGAGACAATAGCTTATGGCACAAAAGTTTTCACAGAGAACAAACCTGGGAAAGGTGGCGGCTCCGATGCAACGTCCTCGATAACCTGGGATGATAATGTGGTGACCCTGATCGCTCAGGCAAATGTTGCGTCTCCATTTCTTAAGATTATCAACAATGCTTCAATTCCCATTTACACCGTGTCAAAAGCGGCTTACGGACCGCCAACAAAAGCCTGCATTGTGGCGCTGAATCAAACCGCCGAAGAAGCTGTGAAAATTCATGGTGGTTCGGCGCTCGATGCGGAAAAATGTGCTGTTTGGTCTAATTCGAATTCAAACCTCTCGATGTTTCAGGATGGCAGTTCAACCGCCAAGGCGGCTGGATTTTGCGCCCATGGCAAGGCCATTGGCACATTTGCGCCCAAAGCGCGCAGCCGGTGCACCAGGGTGAGTGACCCGTTTGAAACTCTAACTGTTGCAGATTACAGCACGCTCAAGTGCGATGTGAACAAGAACACCAGAATTTCTAAGAAAGATGGTCCGACAACGCTGGCCAGCGGGGTTTATTGCGGCGATATTGATATTCAGACTTCTGCAAGTGTTATATTGGCTCCGGGCACATTCCACATTATCGGCCAGCTAATTGTGCGTTCTTATGCCACGGTAACTGGCGCTGAAACCGTAGATGGTGGCAACACGCTTGTTTTCTACGGGCCAGATGGTGGCTTTTATACAAATGGTGCTGGCAAGATCAGCCTGAATGCACCGCCATCCGGAGACCCTTATGCAGGAATGGCGATCGTCGGCGATGGCGAAAACGTAGGCTATGAGAACACCATGAATGGTGGTGCGGGTGTCGACATTGTTGGTTCGATTTATGTGCCCAATCAATCTTTCAAAGTTGCAGGCAGCATCGAGGTCAACGTTGATGCAACTGATTTCACCATAGTTGCAGACACCGTCACGGTTGGCGGCAGTTCAAATCTGAACGTGGTCGCAGAGAATGACGTATCATCTCTGCCAGGATCGACACCGATCATGACAGGTGAGGTAATTCTGCTCGAATGACCGGCGACCCGCAGTGTAATTGCTTACGCGGCGAGTTTACCTTCATTCTTTAGGTCTTCGACCACCGCCAACATTGAATCGCGCAAAATCGAAACAATGTCATCAACCTGATCCTTCGTAAGTGTCAGCACGGGTGAGAGAACGTTCAAGTTGCCAACCGGTCGCACGATCAGGCCGCGTTCTTCAGCAGCATTTGAAATGCGCTTGCCGATGTTCACAGAGTGGTCGAACTCTTCCTTGGTTTCGCTGTTTGCCACGTTCTCAATGCACGCCATGAAATTCATGCCCCGCACTTCGCCCACAGTGGGCAGATCTTTTAATGTGGCGAGTTGCTCCATGAAGTAGGGGCCAATCTCTTTCACATGCTCAAGCAGATTTTCCCGCTCCATGATTTCAATATTTTTGAGACCCGCAGCGCACGCCACCGGATGGCCCGAATAAGTGAAGCCATTCGTGAACCAGCGATCATGATCTGCCTCCGAGATCACATCATACATCTCGCTTGAAAAGATTGTTGCGCCCAATGGTTGATAGCCTGACGTAAGGCCTTTGGCGCATACGATAATGTCAGGCTGAATTCCAAAAACATCCTTCGA
>JBPCVX010000246.1:0-3787 GCA_051010095.1 Hyphomicrobiales bacterium | reverse complement strand
AAGGTATCCAGATACATCGGGGCCAGACACGCCACATGCTGCACCACCACCGGCAAACAGGTTTACAAACACTTCTCCTTGTTCATTCATTACCCGCGCATGGTCATTAATCATCAGTCCGCCTTGGGTGTGAAACAAAGCTCCGGTGACCCTGACGGCATAAAATGGCGCGGCGAGCATTTTGCTCCCTGCAAACTGGCGACCAAATTTATCTATTTGATTGCTCTTTGCCAAAGTGCTGCTCTCGGCAAGCGTTGACGACAGTTGGCTTAGTGGGAGAGCACATTTTCGCGCCAGCTCCTCGGGCGTTGCTGCTTCAATCACAGCGCCCAATTCAAATGCGGTGCGGTAATCTTCAAATTCCATACCGAGATAGTGCAAACGTTCGTCATAAATGTTCCATGCAATGCCATCTGGTTGGGCAAGCACATGCACAGCTTGTTCAGAATATCCTCCATGCTCATTCGAGAACCGCATTCCCTCAGTGTTAACTTGAATGCCTCCTTCCATCATTAACGCCCAGGTGATCAACACTCCATAAGGGTGCGCTACCGAACCGTGACCCTGATAGCCCGAAAGATGTTTAACCTGCGCCCCCAGATGTTCACCCCATAACACCGCATCGCCCGTATTACCGGTATGGCCGAAATAGAGAGCACCTTTCATTTCGGGAATATATTGGGCAACCATTTTTGGGTTGCCACCATACCCATTGCACGCCAGCACAAGCGCTTTACACGCAATTCGTTCAACACCATCAGGGCGCAAAACCTCAACCCCTATGATCCTACCCTCATGCTCAATAAGTGACGTGACGTGACATTCAGTGGCAATGGGAACTCCAGCACTTTCCGCAGCATTTTGGAGGCGCGCCATTAATCCGACACCGGTGCGTTCTGGTACCGCGTGCATGCGATGCGTTGAATGTCCTGGGTATAGGAAATCATCGAGCACCACCCATTCAAGACCGTGTGACCGAGATAACCACTCCAGAGCAGGCCCCACATGCTCAGCGGCCAGTGAAACCAATTCCGGTACGGCCTTGCCCTTCGCCTTTAACTGGATGTCGTTTGCGAATTTCTCAGGCGTGTCTGTTATGCCCTGCTCCATTTGCAATCTTGTGTTGGCGGCGGGTATGAACCCTGAAGAAAGCGCTGTTGAGCCTGCCGGCGTTTTATCGCGCTCCAAGACCAGCACCTCGGCACCTGCATCGTGCGCGGCTAATGCAGCGGTTAATCCACAGGCGCCGGCGCCAATCACCACCACCTGTGCGTTGGTATCGAATACTGTGTCGTCACTCGCCTTCAGGTCTGTCATGAAGAGAGCGCGGCGGTAACATCATTGCAGGTCGCAACGGATGAAATGCTGGCCATATCGGCAATTGCAGCCTCATGGGTTAATTGAGAAAACGCGCCGCAGCCGTCCTCCAGCACGATTGTATGAAAATCACGCACATGGGCATCTCGCAAGGTGGAGGCGACGCCACCATTTGTTACGATGCCCGAGAATATGAGCGTTTCAGCGCCTATCCTGCGCAACAGCCATTCCAACCTGGTCATGTAGAATGCGGAATAAGCAATCTTTTCAATTGAAAAATCCACAGGCTTCAGCTCATCCACCAGACCATGGCCCCATGCACCAGGTGTAAAATCACCCGATGTGAGAAAAGGCCGAAGTTTCTTGAGATGAGCCGAGATCAATGGGGCGCCATCTTTCCCAGGCACCAGCGTGAAATGAGTTGATATCACGACGCCACCAGCTTGACGCACAGCGTGGGCGGCAGGTGCCAATTGAGCTGGCAAATTTGCGATAACTGGTGAAGTTTGGCCTGCACGGCCATAGGCCCCGTCTGGGTGCAAAAAGTCATTCTGAAGATCAACAAGAATGAGTGCGGTGTTTTGAGGTTTAAATTTTAGCATGCCGTGATTTGAACGAATTGCTCGCGTTGTTTACATGAAATGTGATGATTTTGATGGACCTTCAAGCTTCATTTCTCCTCGAAATTAGATTTAAGCTTCATCGCGCGTTGGTAGAGTTCTTGGCGCGACACCCCAAGCTCCTTGGAAACTTGCGCTGCCGCCTTTCCAGGCGCCATGTTTTCCATAGCCTCTGTGAGTGCACTATCGATCGTTGCATCATCGATAACAGCATCCCCTTCGGGCGGACCGATCAACAACGTGACTTCACCCTTTCGCACAGTGAGTTTGTCAGCGAGTTCTGAAGGGGTTCCAGTGATTACTTCTTCATGCAACTTAGTAATTTCGCGAGCAATGCTCACAGGACGGTCGCCCAGGATTGCATCTATATCGCTTAAACTTTTTTCAAGCCGCTTGATGCTCTCGAAAAATATCAAAGTAGCATTGATCCCACTGAGTTCGCTTAAGACCGTTCGCCGTGCGGCGCTCTTGTTGGGCAAAAACCCGGCAAACAAAAACCGGTCACTTGGAAGCCCAGACAATGCCAGACCAGCAAGCGGGGCGGAAGCACCAGGGACCACATACACTTTTGATCCATGTTCGCGCACGGCGCGCGCAAGTTTGTAACCTGGGTCAGAAACCACCGGCATTCCAGCATCACTCACCAGAGCAATGACTTTGCCGCCCTCCAGCCATTTCAAGACCTGAGGGCGCATTTGTGCCCCATTATGGTCATGATAGGCATGCAGAACATTTTCGATGCCGTATCGGTCTAAAAGTTTACGGGTGATTCGCGTATCTTCGCACAGAATCATATCTGCAGCGGCCAATGTGGATAATGCTCTAAGCGAAATGTCCGCCAAATTGCCAATAGGGGTGGCGGTCAAATAGAGACCTGGGGTTAAGGCAGGAGCAGAAAACTCTTTGCCTTCAATGAAATAAGGGGAATTTGCAGCGCTGGTAGGGGTGTTAGGTTTCAAGAATTAGGTCTCCAGAGCCCGCAAATTTGATTGCGCTTTAGAATTAAGCCATGACCTAAAGACTTTGTTTAGAATATCAGGTCACATCTTGTTAACTTATCAGCACCCGCGATGTGATTCGAGAGGGCGAATTTTTGTCATTTTTATCAAACACAGTATCCGGCGTGATACAGCCAATTAAGGTTGTTGCGCATACATTTATGAACACTATTTCCAACCGCTTTGTAAGGCTTCTGACTGTGCTCGCCGTTGCGCTCACACTGGGAGCATGTGGCGGCTTGGGAAGTTTTGGCGATGGCGGCTTGTTCGGCGGCACGGGACCTCAAGATACAACGACCTCTCAGTCTTCAGATGTCGATGCCATCACCAATTCAGGCGGTGTTAAAGTTGCATTCCTACTCCCCTTAAGTGTTAAGGGCGACGCGGGCAATGTAGCGCGGTCACTTAAAGAGGCCGGCGAGCTTGCTCTTGTGGAATCAGGCAACCCTGGAATTACCCTCCTTACGAAAGACACGCTCGGAACACCCGGAGGCGCATCAGCGGCTGCACAGGCTGCACTTGCTGAAGGGGCAGAACTCATTATCGGGCCGTTGTTCTCAGGCTCGGTGCAGGCGGTAGCACCCGTTGCCCGGCAACGTGGTGTGCCCGTGATTGCGTTTTCATCTGTAAGTTCAGTAGCTGGAAACGGCGTATATCTTATGAGCTTCCTGCCAGAACAAGAAGTTGCAAATATCGTACGGTATGCAATCTCAAAAGGACGCAAGCGTTTCGTTGCTATGGTGCCCAAGACCGCATATGGCGGGTTGGTTGAACGTGCATTAGCCTCAGAGCTGCAACGTCGCGGCGGCTCACTGGTCGCTGTGCATCGGTTTGCACGCACATCTCAAGATG
>JBPCVX010000245.1:0-11347 GCA_051010095.1 Hyphomicrobiales bacterium | reverse complement strand
CGGGTTCGCCGATGGATCCGCGCGCAGCAGGAACCAACCAACTTATCCGCAATGGTGCCATTCTTGTCACACGCGTCGAGGACGTCACGACACAACTTGCACCAATGCTTGAGATGGAATTGCCTTTCGATACATCAATATCCGAGCCGCCGTGAGATGACATACAACAGCCAGAAGATGTGCCGGAAAGCGCGCGCGGACGAATAATAGCACTTCTTGGCCCCGCTCCTGTTGAAGTTGATGACCTTATTCGCGAAAGTCAGGAAACAGCCAGTTTGGTGCTTACGGTCTTGCTGGAGCTAGAGCTCGCCGGGAAACTACAACGCCACGGTGGAAATCGCGTCTCAATGATTTAGAATTTGGCAAAGTGTGAACAGCACGGGCATCAATCGCGCTTTTTCCGCGCATTCTTTCCGTTGTTCATAAAGGCTTCTTCATGTGCCATCTCAAGAAGGTAGGCCAGAAATTCTAAGTCTGCGCCCTTTGCAAGGCTTCGCATATCAGCCGTCATATCCGCGATGTAATGCGCCGCCTCTTGTTGCGTGAGTTTATTTTCCGAGCTGTCCATAAAGCCTATTAAAAATCCTAATGGCAAAAGTGGAACAAGCGAAATTTTCGCGCCCACCGCCGCATATCACCTCCCCGCAACACTTTCATCAAACAATGCTTGAGTGTGCGAGTCGTAGAACCATAACTGCTAGTTATCGTTTAGTAAATAAATTTTACACAACCATTTATTGCATTTTCGTATAATAGGGTTGCATTCGGTACTTGTTCACAAATCTGTGTCAAACCGCTTGCAAAGAGACTTAGAAATCATCATGTTCTTGCGCTGTGGCGAATTAGACATTAAACCGCGCCGTCGGTGCGTCCAATTTGTCTGAGTATGTGGCGCGCACAAATTGCTGAATAATTCGCGCCAAACTGGCCGGTCGGAACTAAGAACCGCGAGTGAAATATGAACGTTGTCGTCGTCGAATCGCCTGCTAAAGCCAAGACAATAAACAAATATCTTGGTTCAGATTATACCGTGTTGGCTTCCTACGGCCATGTACGTGATTTACCATCGAAGGATGGTTCCGTGCAGCCGGACGAAGATTTTGAGATGATTTGGGATGTCGACTCAAAGTCGAAACAACGCGTAAACGACATTGTCTCAGCGCTAAAAGATGCAGACACCCTCATTCTCGCCACTGACCCCGACCGCGAAGGCGAAGCCATATCTTGGCACGTGTTGGATATTTTAAAGCAGAAGAACGCGCTTAAGGACAAAACAGTTCAGCGCGTGGTGTTTAATGCGATTACCAAATCCGCCATTCTCGAAGCAATGCAAAGCCCGCGTGAGCTCGACCGCGATTTAATTGAAGCCTATCTCGCACGGCGCGCGTTAGACTATCTCGTTGGCTTTACGCTGAGCCCGGTATTGTGGCGCAAATTGCCCGGTTCGCGTTCTGCTGGTCGGGTGCAGTCAGTTGCGCTGCGTCTGATTTGTGACCGTGAGCTTGAAATTGAAGCATTTACGCCGCGCGAATATTGGACGATTGATTTCGATCTCTCAACTGGTGACGGCAAAGCGTTCACGGCAAAGCTAAATGCCATTGCTGGTGAGAAACTTGGCAAGTTTGATATTCCCGACGAGGCAAGTGCGCGCGCAATAGAAGCGGCAATTAAAAGTGGCAACTACGCCGTCGATAACGTTGAGGCTAAACCACAAAAACGCCATCCAAGTGCGCCCTTCACCACATCAACATTGCAGCAGGAAGCATCGCGCAAGCTGGGATTTTCTTCTGCCCACACAATGCGCGTGGCGCAACGGCTTTATGAAGGTATCGATCTTGGCGGCGAAACCGTTGGTCTCATCACATATATGCGTACCGATGGCGTGCAAATGGCAGGCGAGGCAATTGCAGAAGCACGCAACGTCATTCAGACAGAATTTGGTGAACCTTATGTGCCAGGCGTTCCGCGCGCTTACAAAACCAAGGCAAAAAACGCGCAAGAGGCCCACGAAGCCATTCGTCCAACTTCTTTAGAACGACTGCCAAAGAAAATTTCGAGCGTTCTAGAGGATGATCAATTCAAACTCTATGATCTGATTTGGAAACGCACCATTGCCAGCCAGATGGAAAGCGCGGAGCTGGAGCGCACCACTGTTGATATTCTCACCGAAGGTACGGACGGAAAACGCTATATTCTCCGCGCGTCAGGTTCGGTTGTAAGGTTCGATGGTTTCTTGAAGCTTTATCAAGAAGGCCTGGACGATTCCAAAGAAGATGATGGGCGCCGGCTACCAAAAATGGCAAAAGGCGACAAAGTAGGCCTTACAAAACTCGCACCTACTCAGCATTTCACCGAGCCGCCGCCACGTTATACCGAAGCAACGATGATCAAGCGCATGGAAGAGCTGGGCATTGGTAGGCCCTCGACCTACACGTCAACGCTCACCACCCTGCGTGACCGCGACTATGTGCGCCTCGATAAAAAGCGCCTCTTTCCCGAAGATAAAGGCCGTCTGGTTACCGCCTTCCTGGAAAGCTTTTTCGCGCGTTACGTTGAGTATGACTTCACAGCAAACCTTGAAGCGCAGCTCGACCAGATTTCTGCTGGCGACATTAACTGGAAGCAGGTGCTGCGCGATTTCTGGAAGTCATTTAGCAATGCAGTTGAGGAAATTGCCGATTTACGCGTAAGCGAAGTGCTGGATGCACTGAATGATCTCCTGGCACCCCACGTTTTCCCGGAAAAAGAAGATGGTAGCGAACCGCGCGCCTGCCCGGCATGTGATGATGGCCAGCTTTCTTTGAAAGTGGGCCGATTTGGCGCTTTTGTTGGTTGTTCCAACTATCCAGAGTGCCGCTTCACCCGCCAAATCACCGAAAACGGACATGATAAAGAGCGTGCCGCATTAACAACGGGTGACGGCGTTGAGCTTGGTTTGCACCCAGAAGACGGCTTGCCCGTTATGCTGCGCGAAGGCCGCTTTGGCCCGTATGTGCAGCTTGGCAAGGGTGAAGGCGATGACAAACCGAAACGCGCTTCGCTGCCCAAAGGCGTGCAAACCAGTGATGTGGATTTAGATCTTGCCTTGCGCCTGCTCAGCCTGCCGCGCGATGTTGGTGTGCATCCAGAAACAAGCAAGAAAATCACCGCTGGCCTTGGCCGCTACGGACCGTTCATTCTGCATGATGGTGTGTATGCGAATATCGAGAATTTCGAGGAATTGTTCACTGTCGGCATCAACCGGGCAGTCACACTGCTTGCTGAGAAAGCAGCGAAATCTGGAGGCCGCGCCGGCGCATTGAAAGAGCTTGGCGACCATCCAGAACTTGGCGGCGCGGTGAATGTTATGAGTGGCCGTTATGGGCCATACGTGAAACATGGCAAGGTCAACGCCACATTGCCAAAAGACGTAGACCCTGAATCCGTGACGATGGAACAGGCAGTTGAGCTTATCGCTGCAAAGGCTGCGAAAGGCGGTAAAAAGAAACCCGCAAAGCGCGCGAAGAAGAAACCTGCGGCGGCCAAGTAGGTGGCCAAGCAAAACAAAAGACCACGCAAAGCCAAGCCACCGCCTCCGCCCTTTCCAAGTGAAGATGAGATCCGTGAATTTATTCGCGAAGCGACTGGCAAAGTTGGCAAACGCGAAATCGCCCGCGCCTTTAACATCAAGGGCGCGCAGCGTATTAAGTTGAAGAAAATTCTTAAAAATATGACCGAAGCCGGTCTTCTGCGCAAAGATGCGCGCAAACTGTCAGATGCTGAAGATTTACCCCCCGTTCTGGTTGCCGAAGTTATGGGCCAGGATGACGATGGCGAGCTCTATGCAGAGCCCACCAATTGGGAAGGCGATGCAGGCGACCCACCGCGCATTCTGCTTCGCCAGCGTCGCTCGGCCGGGCGCGATAGTGAAAAACGCCCACCCGGTGAGGGTGACCGCGTTTTGGTGCGCATTACACGCACAACCGATGAAACATACCCTTATGACGGCAAAATTATCCGCCGCCTCACACGTTCAGATACGCGTATCATCGGTGTGTTCCGTAAACAGGGTAAAGAAATGCGCGTTGAGCAGGTGGAACGCTCAGCACGCAACGACCTTAACGTCGCCACTGGAGACGACAAAGACGCACGCGATGGCGAGTTGGTTTCAGTCGAATTGGTGCGCAATGGCGGGCGCGGTTTGAAAACGGCCCGCGTGCGCGAGCGGCTTGGCGCACTCGATGATCAACGCAATATTTCTCTAATTGCACTTTCACAACACGGCATTCCAGATACTTTTTCAGAAGACCTAATGGCTGAAGCAAATGGGCTTAAGGAAGCCGATGCCAAAGGCCGAACAGATTTGCGCAATGTGCCGCTGATCACGATTGATCCAGCAGATGCGCGCGATCATGATGACGCCATTTGGGCGGAACTTACTGATAATGGCTGCCGGGTCATTGTCGCCATTGCTGATGTATCCTGGTATGTGCGCCCAGGAACGCTCCTTGATAAAGAAGCGCGTGTCCGCGGAAACTCCGTTTACTTTCCCGACCGCGTGGTGCCGATGTTGCCTGAGCGCCTGTCTAATGATTTGTGTTCATTGAAGGAAGTCCAAGATCGCCCCGCCCTTGCAGCGATTATGGAATTCGACAAATCGGGCCGTAAAACATCCCACAAATTCGACCGGGTGCTTATTAAAGTTGCAGCAAATGTATCTTATGAAGAAGCGCAAGCTGCAATTGACGGGAAACCCAAGGGCAAAGCGCAAACACTTCTTGAACCCGTTCTCAAGCCCCTTTGGGCGGCTTACGACATGCTTTCCAAGGGACGCTCAGCGCGTGAACCGTTGGAACTTGATGTGCCGGAACGAAAAATCATCCTTAAAGATGATGGCACGATCGATCGGGTTGTGATCCCGGACCGTCTGGATGCGCACAAGTTGGTCGAAGAATTCATGATCCAGGCCAATGTGTGTGCCGCTGAAACATTGGAAGATAAACGCACGCCATTGATCTACCGCGTCCACGACGCGCCATCAGACGAAAAAATGCGCGCCCTGCACGAGTTTTTGCAAACAATTAAAGTGAAGCTCACTAAGGCGCAGGTAATGAAGCCCGCTCTGTTCAACCGCATCTTGGCGGAAGTGCGCGGCCGCGATGTTGAGCTTCTGTTAAATGAGGTTGTGCTGCGCACCCAGTCACAAGCGGTCTATGCACCCGACAACCTAGGGCATTTCGGATTGAATTTACGCCGCTACGCGCACTTTACCTCACCGATCAGACGCTATGCGGATTTGATCGTTCATCGCGCGCTCGTCACGGGGCTAAAGCTTGGCGAAGGTGGATTATCAGATTTCGATTTGGAAAATTTGACTGAAACCGCTGAGATCATTTCAACTGCCGAACGCCGCGCTATGGCAGCAGAACGCGAAACCAAAGACCGCTTGATGGCCGCTTGGTTGTCAGAGCATGTTGGCGGAACCTTCAAAGGGCGTATTGCGGGTGTCACACGTTCTGGATTGTTCGTGAAACTGCAGGAAAGCGGCGCGGATGGGTTTGTGCCCGCATCAACCATACTGGGCGACTACTACATTCACGACGAGGCCGCCCATGCTATGGTGGGTGAACGCACAGGTGAAACTTTTCGGTTGGGCGACAAAGTTGATGTGCGTCTGCAGGAAGTTACCCCACTTGCTGGTGGATTGCGGTTCGAGCTCTTATCTGAGGGTCGCCGCGGAAAGCCGTTGAAACGCAAACCCCGCGGTGCACACAAAAAGAAGAAAGAGCGCCGTTCGCGCGTGCGGCGCCGTTGATCATTGCTCACGCTCCCCGCATAGGCGATAAGAGGTTATGACAGCGACAGAGTTCAACAATGGAGCACCACATCACAGATCACCCTGGCGGGCGATGCTGCGTGGTGCTTTGTTTTCGTGCCCAGTATGCGGCAAGGGCACGCTGTATGCCAAATATCTGAAATCGGCGAACAGTTGCAACTCGTGCGGTGAAGAGTTGCATCACCATCAAGCTGACGATGCCCCACCCTATTTTACTATGCTGTTAATCGGTCATATTGTTTTTCCAGGGATTTTTATCATCGAACGACTGTATACGCCGCCCATGTGGGTACAGTTGGCGATTTGGATACCTGCTCTCACGATTTTGGCGCTTGGACTTCTGCCTGTCGTAAAGGGCGCGGTTATCGGCTTGCAGTGGGCTCTGCGCATGCATGGCTTTGGAGAAACACCCAACGATGAGGATAGCCCCAATGTCGGTGATTAAACGTCCGCATTCGGGCAAAGGAGTAGCGGCCAAACGACCAGGACAGTCGCTCAAGCCAAAAGACGCGGCAACATTGATCATTGTGCGCCAAGACGGCCCCAAACCACGGATTTTAATGGGTAAGCGCCATGAGAACCACGCGTTTATGCCCAATCTTTATGTATTTCCTGGCGGCCGCATCGATAAAGCAGACAGCCGCGTGAAGCCGGCCACGACCCTACACCCTGATGTTGAAACAAAGCTGCTGGTAAGAATGCGTGGCACACCTTCCAAAGGTCGTGCGCAAGCGCTGGCAATGACGGCGGTACGCGAAACGTTTGAGGAAACTGGGCTGGTCTTGGGTCAAGAGGCAGAGGCTGCGGGCAAATCTGCCCATGCAGACTGGAACCAGTTTCTGGCCACCGGCATGCGCGCAAATCTTGCGCCCTTGCGTTACTTCGCGCGCGCCATAACGCCTCCTGGCCGCACCAGACGGTTCGATTCGCGGTTTTTTGTTGCCGATGGCGCACATGTACCAAATCTCGACAGCCCAATTGCGGTTGATTCTGACGAGCTGCTACAAATCAATTGGCTCACGATTGCCGAAACCGAAGATCTCGATTTGCCATGGATCACACGTCAAGTTTTAAGCGCGCTGGAGCGCCAAATTTCACAACCCGGCGGTGTTACCCCGGGCGGGCCTGTTATGTTTCAGTATCAACGCGGAAATTCCTGGCACGCTGATACGCTTTGACCTTGACTTACGCAGCACATTGGCTCATATCCCGCGCTTGAGAATTGTCTGCGTTTCGCGCGCGATACGCTGAAACGCCTGCTTGGAGACCAATAATGGCTAAACCAACAACTGCAAAGATTCGCCTAGTGAGCACGGCTGACACGGGCTACTACTATGTGACCAAGAAGAACACCCGCACCATGACTGAAAAAATGGTGATCAAGAAATATGATCCCGTGGCGCGCAAGCACGTGGAGTTCAAGGAAGCGAAGATCAAATAAACTTCGTTACCTTTGTTTGAGTTGTTAAGGCGGTACGGTTGTGCCGCCTTTTATTTTGGCGTTGAAACATGAGCCTTTCTGAAAAAGACACCGCAGCAAAGCCTGGCGCGATCGATTTGTTTGCGGCCTCGCTAATGGTGGTGTTGTGCGCCACATGGGGGCTCAACCAGGTTGCGGTGAAGGTTGCAAGTGCGGAAATCGAACCGTTCGTGCAAGCTGGTTTGCGCTCAATCCTCTGTGCAATTTTGATCCTTGCTTGGTGCAAGTATCGCGGCATTAAAGTGTTCGCGCGCGATGGCAGTTTGTGGCCCGGGATATTAGTTGGCCTGTTTTTCACCATCGAATTTGCGCTGTTTTTTGTTGGTGTGCCGCGCACAAGTGCCGCACGTGCTGTCCTGTTTTTCTACACAACACCGTTCTTTGTTGCCCTCGGCGCCCACTTCCTGCTGCCTGGCGACCGCATGACACTCAGCAAGCTTGCCGGACTGACTTTGGCGTTTTTTGGGGTTAGTTTAAGCTTCGCTGACGCGTTGAGCAGTACAGCAGGACAAAGCGGGATCACAGGCGATATCCTGTGTTTCATAGCCGCAATGTTTTGGGCAGCGGTTATCCTCACCATCAAAAAGACGGTCCTCATCACCATCGCCCCAGAACGCGCCCTGCTCTACCAATTGGGTGTTTCAAGCTTGCTGTTACCCATCGGGTTGCTCATCGGCGAGACAATTCCAAGCAGTTTGAGTTTTTGGCCAGCAATCTCGTTTGCCTATCAAGTTGGCCTTGTGGCATCGGTGAGCTTTCTGACGTTTTTCTGGCTGATGACCAAATATGACGCATCCCGCCTGTCCGCCTTTATATTCCTGGCGCCAGCGTTTGGGGTGTTCTTTGGATGGTTGCTATTGGGCGAGAGCATCACGTTTGGGCTGCTTGCCGGCGCGACTCTCATCTGTTTGGGAATTTGGCTGGTGAACCGCCAAGCTTAAGAAGTCTGCTTCAAACGCAATAACGTTTTGCCATCAGCATCTTTGAGAAGAAGTTCTTTCTTTTCAATCGCATAAGAACTCACCACAGAGAGCATTTTAAAAAACGCATCTTCTTGTGACATGATACTTTCAGGGCACAATTTGCGCGTACCGGCCAAGGGGCTGAATGAAAGTTTCGCCCCATCGATCTTGGCTTTGCCAGTATAGACGTTGCACCCACCCGAACCGCTTACGTGGCCTTCATCATTAATCACAAGCGTTGATTTGACATCGTCTGAAAGGTCAGCATCACCAAACGCAACAAGACGCCAGGCATCACCCTGAAGTGTAGTCTTTGCCGCTTCTGATGATGCAACGTGATGGAGGTGTTTCAATTGCAGGTCGACCTTCTCGCTAAACCCCTGCGTGAGCACGGCATGCTGTGTGGTATTGATGAATGCAAGCTTGCCCGCATCAAATATGCGCGCCTGGATGGCATATTCACTTTGTGGGTTTATGTCTGAAGGTTGATACTCCAGCACAAACTCAGTTTCACCGGTGTTCCCTGCCGGCAGCACATCAGAAACCACCACTTTTGAAGCCACATCTTTCGCAGTCGTATTGATGAGAGCGACTTCAAGGCGCGCCTGATCTGTAAGCGAGGTTGTAACGTCATAACGCACCTTGCCTAAAATAACCTCTTCTTCTGCCGAGAGCGCATAACTTGCGACAAACAACAGACCTAAGACCAGCACCAGCAGTTTGAACTCTGTTCCAAAGGATCTCATCGAATCGATCTCTATTTTGAGTATTATCGATCTACATCGCGATAACGGCGAAATCGTGCCGTCTAAAAGGCGCTTTTTGGGAGTTTTATTTGGTATGGATTAACTTATTGCTCGAAATCAAAAGAGGCCGGTCGCTGCGGTTTTAAACGAGGAGGCCACTCCTACCGCAACAGACCGGCCACCCCAAGGATTCAGGAGATGCGGCGGACCTGAACGCCGAGGGGCAAACGAACCGTAACCACAAGAACAAGTAAACCCGCACAAAATCATCGTACGGTGTGGCCAACGGGCTCCACGTTTGATCTATTTGCATGCGCAAACTTCGTGGTTCTTATTAAGAGGACACTACGCGATCATCTTGTGATTGCAATGAAAATGGCCGTTAACCATTTGAAAAATCAGAATATTAGTAAAAACTTAACCTTAACAGACATGCCTTATGCAGCAGCTGCAACAACCCGATTTCGGCCAGATCTTTTTGCTTCATACAGAGCAATATCGGCGCGCTTGAGCAACGCACCAGGAGATTCTGTATCGCTATCAAGTGAAGACAATCCAATCGAAACGGTCAGACTCAAAGCCCCTTCAGCGAGTTCAATGTCAAACGGTTGCTCACTGATTGATTTACGCAAGCGTTCGGCTATTCCGCAAGCTGCAGGTAGGCTCGTTTCAGGCAAGACAATAATAAATTCCTCACCGCCCGTACGGCAGGCCAAGTCATCACCGCGCACAACATTCTTGATGCGCCTGGCAAACTCCCGCAGCACCGCATCGCCGGCATCGTGGCCATAGGTGTCGTTAATCTGCTTAAAGTGATCAATGTCAAGCGCCAGCAGGGTGAGCGATTTACCTCGGTTACCAGCCGCCTGCACCAAGGTTGCCAGATGTGCTTCCATATAGCGCCGGTTATGCAGGCCGGTGAGAGAGTCCGTAACTGCTAATTCAATCGATTGGCGCACGCTGTGGCGCAGCTGTTGGGTGTGTCGCCAGCGCCTAATTTGGCTTTTCACCCGTGCAACCAATTCATTACGGTCTACGGGGCACACAAGATAGTCATTCACACCCATATCCAGCGCGCGCATCAGTTGTTCGTTTTGCTGTTCGTGAACAAGAATGAGAAGTGGAATTTGCCGGGTACGTTCAAGCGATCTGATTTGCGAACACAATCGCAGTCCGTCAAAGGACGCCAGATTGAGGCTTACGATAATTAAATCATATGGATTCTCTGCTGCCTCAAACAATGCCTGCTGGGGTTCGCGCGCAATGACCACGTCGTGCAGCCCATCAAGCGCATTAAGCATAAGCGTTTGGTGAATTTCTTCAGAATCGTCCACCAGCAAGATCTTGCCAGGATAGTCGAGCTTATCCGAAGTAAGCGGGTCAATTTCGCCGGGCCCCGTGTTTGCAGAACCACGTGTACGCAGCTCGTCGGTGATCATCTTCAAGCGCAATAAGCTGCGCACCCTGCAAAACAGGGCGAGATCATTTACCGGTTTCGTCAAAAAATCATCAGCACCTGCCTCAAGGCCGCGCACACGGTCTTCCGGTGTGTCCAAGGCCGTAACCATAACAATCGGAATGTGTTGAGTTTGCGAACTGGCCTTAATGCGCTTGCATACTTCGATACCGTCCATTTCCGGCATCATTACATCCAGCAAAATGATGTCTGGCGTGTATTGGTCAACGCTTTCAAGCGCATCTAGCCCATTCATGGCCGTAAACACCTCGAAATACTCCGCACGGAGTTTAGCTTCGAGCAGCTTCACGTTTGCAGCGATATCATCAACCACGAGCACGCGCGCTGTCATGGCGCACCACCGGCGAGGAAACTGTCAATCGTCTCGAGGAAACTTCCAACAGAAATAGGCTTCGAAATATACGCCTCACAGCCGCCTTCAATGATTTTCTCCTCATCCCCCTTCATCGCAAAGGCGGTAACCGCGATAACTGGAATAGACCGCAGCTCCTCATCTTCCTTCAGCCATTTAGTGACCTCAAGACCAGAGACTTCAGGCAGCTGTATATCCATGAGGATCAAGTCGGGACGGTGCTCGCGCGCGATCTCCAACGCTGACAGACCATCGGGCGTTTGCAGCGTGTTGTATCCGTGGGCTTCGAGCAAATCATGAAATAGCTTCATGTTGAGTTCGTTATCTTCGACAATCAAAATCGTCTTCGCCACCGGCTTTCTCCGTCCAGCCCACCCGCATTTGTGGCGCGGTATTGCCGGTAATCATCTAAAAGCGCCACTCTCAGAGCGCGTAGAACGTGCCGCGCAAAATACCCTTCTGGAACACCACGCGAGACTCACTTAGAAATGTTTCCTACAATTAGACCGTTATTG
>JBPCVX010000244.1:0-2986 GCA_051010095.1 Hyphomicrobiales bacterium | reverse complement strand
CTGCTTGTGCATGTTCGATCATTTTCTCAAGGCTTGCCCCATCAAGCGCAATTGAGAGTGCTGCGGCAACGGCGGCGGCACCCGCAATTGCCTGTGGTGTGTTGTGGGTTAACCTGCAGCTCTTTTCGACTTCTTCAATCAGCGCCTCAATGGGATAGGCGGGGGTTGCAAGTGCAATTGGGCTCACCCGCATGGCTGCCCCGTTTGTGGTGCCGTTTTTACCAACTTCGTCAACCGGCGCGCCATCAATCAATGCGCTCAGGGCGCGTTTGGTTGAAGGGCCAAGCATGTCGTAGAGACCACGCGCTCTCACATCCCGCTCCCATTCAAGCAGAGTTTGTGCCCATTGATGATTGTCAAAGTGATCAGGTGACGAGATCAACTGTTCCGCCATAAGGAGCGTTTGCTCGGTATCATCCGTGATGGCGCCAGCAGGAAGACCGCGTGACACGGAATTATCTGGATGCGAAGGGGCTAAATCGTCAATACGCCCATAGAGCGCGCTAATCTGGTCTGTGGTCAGTGTTTGTGTGGGCATGCCCAATGCATCGCCCAGCGCGCCACCAAGCAATGCACCGAGAGCTTTATCTTGCAAGCTGATATGTGCTGCCGTGCCCACCATTAAAACTCCAAGTGCAATGCGAACCGGGTGGGTTCCAATATGCTTTCAACAAATTCGATGACATCTCCAGCGGCTGAGCGGGTAACACGGCGCAAGCGCAACATTGGCTCGCCAGGCGCGCGCACCATTGCTTTTGCATCAGCTTGGGAAAGTTCAGGCAGAACCTCAGCCCATTCTTCACCGCGCTCAACCACAAGACCTGCCTCGGTAAATGTTTTTGCAAGCGAGCCTTCTTTGAGGCCGTGTTCGACCACGTGTGCAAACTCATCCCGCCATGGCGAACGGCTACGCTCAAGAGAAATGCCGACACCTCCGTTCGCCAGCACACGCAATCGGTCCACATGCAAAAATTCGGCCTCTGGCATTTCAAGAAACGCGGCAGCCTTCGGGCAGGGCGCTTTGATGAGCGCAAGTATTTGAGTTTCGATTTGATCCGAAGTGCTTGAGAGAGCTTTCGTCCATCCAAGTGCATTATCAATCGATGCGCCGTCATAGGTTACGAATGATCCGATGCCCATGCGGGTTGTGATGAGACCCTGGCGTGCGAGATGTTCAAGACTTTTGCGTACTGTGTTGCGGCTGACGGAAAAGCGGCGGACAAGTTCGTTTTCGCTGGCAAGTTGATCGCCGCGCGCCACTTGGCCTGAGCGAATCTCTTGCTCGAGCGTGCGTGCGATACGCAACGATTTTGACAACCCGATCTCTATCCCGCTCATATAGTGTCGAACCTTTGAATACCTGTATCGTCATGTATGCACATGTTCATACTTGTTCATTTTGACAGCAACTTGGGTGCAGAGTCAAACGTTTACGTTGGCATCGTGTGCAGAAGTAGGCCTTTAAGGGGTCATGGAATGTAAAGTGAAAATGACTTAACTCATTGTAAAACCGCATAATTTCCAATATGACATTCGCGCTTTTTGAGATTGCCCTGAACTCGTTTACCATTTGCAAGACGTCAACGATTCGCGAGGGACCATCTGCAACGGATGGTGTATGAGCATGAGCGGAAAGATCATTACGATTGCACAGCAAAAGGGCGGTTCGGGTAAGACGACATTAACGGCCAATTTGGCTGCAGCATTGGCAGCACGCGGGCATTCAACGGCAATTCTGGATACTGACCCTCAAGGAAGCCTGGGGCGCTGGTATATGGCGCGCAACGAGAAACTGGGCGAAGAGGGTAATACGTTGGGCTTCCGCACTGCCAGCGCTTGGGGCGCGCGTTATGAGGCGCGCGAACTGCTAAAAACTTATGATTATGTGCTGATTGATACACCACCCAAAATGGGGGTGGACGGAAGGCCCGCTCTTGAAACAGCCGATTTGGTGATCGTGCCGGTGACCCCGTCTAAACTTGATCTTTGGGCCACGGAACCAACAGTTGCTATGGCACAAACTGAACGTAAACCAGTTCTTATGGTAATGAATCGGGCCTCTACAAGGACACGGCTTACCGGTGAAATGCGTGAACAGTTGGACGATTTTGGGTGTGCATGCGCAGATACCGTGATCGGCAACCGGGTGTTGTTTGCAGAAACTCTTGGCGAAGGCTTAAGCGCGGTTGAACGCCGTCCCTCAGGACCTGCATCTCTCGAAGTACGCAAGCTCGCCGATGAAGTGCTCGCCATGCTGCAAGGTGCCGAAAAACTAGCCGCCTAGCGCCTTGATCACCTCAGCCGTTTTGGTAACAGCAGCGACATTCTGCATGGCATAGTCGATCGACGCGCGGTGCCAGTCTGCGTTCATTGTCGAGCAGCCATCCTCAGGAATGATCATGACATAGCCCTTATCGGCGCCGGTGCGCGCAGTATGTTCGATCGACATGTTCGTCCAAGCGCCTGTCTCGATGATAATGTCGCGGCCCTCGGCTTTCAGGATTGTTTCCAACAACGTGCCTTCCCATGCGCTCATGCGCATTTTGCGCACCACATGATCGCCAGCTTGTGCTTCAAGACCGGGGGCAGGCTCCACCCCCCATGTTCCCTCGCGGATAGCGTTTGCATCCATTGCCCCTTCAAATAAAGGCGCGTTCAGGGTCAAGCCAGCACCATCGGGTGGAATTACAAACCACACATGGATTACGGGAACGCCGAGGCGACGGCACTGATCGGCAAGCTTACGGATATTTTCTATGGCATTTTGCTCGCGGCAATGTTGGGGCGAACCAGACTCCGCAAAAGCGCCGCCCTCCATCACAACATCATTTTGCATATCCTGAATAACCAGGGCGCAACGGCTGGGATCCAGCGATAGCGCGCCGTCTTCTGTTTGTGCCGGAGCATTCGCTGCGGCTGATGAGGACGTTGACGCAGCAGCGGTCCCGCTGGAAGAGGCGCTGCTGCCAGAGGAGCGCATGAAAGG
>JBPCVX010000243.1:0-3576 GCA_051010095.1 Hyphomicrobiales bacterium | reverse complement strand
CACTGCAAGCCCCTTGAATTGTGAATTCCACATCTTCGCTCATACGTTTCCCAACCGACACTGCCTCACTCTTCAATAGATTGGGGCCCCAAGTTTGTCACGTCAATTTCGGAAATGTGATCGCGGCGTTGGCTAGAAAAAACTCACAAATAGGCCTATGCGCAGAGTCCGGTTCTGTCAGGAAAGGGTTTTAGGGTTACGTTGAGAGTTTATTTTTGCCGACAACGCATTGGTGTTATCGGCAAAAATAAAGTTCGAGCCTACGATGCGCATACCGGCTCTAAGCTAGGCAAATGCATGAAATCCAGTCGAGACCAGAAGGACTAGTACACAAGCCATTTCCGCTTGAGAGTATTGTTAAGCCACGCTGCAAGCTGTTCGCCATGATTTGCATCAATAACAGCCAAGAAATATTCATTTAAGCCAGTGTGTGTTTGAGCTCAAAACGCAAACCTGACCAGCGTTAAGATCGCAGGCATCCAGACCCGTGCGGAGTTTATTTGGCATGTTGAACGGACAATTTTTGAGAAAACGAGGTTCTTACTAATGAACTTGCAATCAGGGCTTGCCTGAAAGCATTTCTTCGACAAGCTTCTGGACCCGCAAAGCCTCTTCAGGTGTCGCAAGAAGGTGCGGTTTTCCTGCAATGCAGAGCAGAAGCTCATCCAATTGTGCTTTCAATGCGACAGCTCTCGGATCTGCTGGCCTTTCGGCGCATTCAACAAAAGGCTCTCCTCTAGAGACAGTATCGATAAAAAATTCTGAAATACGCCGGCTGGCTTCAGTCCCCTTTATCGTCAGTTCTTGCCTATCTGGCTGGGCCCCGCCGACACTGGCCATTATGGAAACCGGAAGTCCATTGGCAGTCTCCAGTCGGGCAAGCATATGCGTTTCGCAAAGTTTTGTATCTTGCGGATAAAAAGGTTTTGCCCAAGCTACAGATAGAGGCCCAAGGATGCGTTCAGAGAAAAACAAGAAGTGTGAAATTACTTCCCGCGTCAAACCGCCTTCTTCGCGAAATCTGAGCCAGTCCGCAGCGATCTGCCATGCGCGCGGCCAGGCTGCATAAGTAACAACGATGTCTGCCCCAATAATCTCTCCAAGGCCACCCGACCTTGCGGTTTTTGCCACGCTGGTGAGGGCTTCGCCCGCAGCCTGAGTGAAATTCACAGCCATGGGAACACCGCTCTGATTTAAGCTAGCAACCAATTCCTCGCTTTGCGCGATATCCACACCAAGTGGTTTTTCGAGGAATACCGCCTTGTTGGCGGAAGCAGCGACTAATGCGTAAGCCTTGCGAGGAACAGGCGGACAGGCCAGGTACACCAAACTTGCTGCCCCAATAGCCTCCTCCGGCGATGCCATGATTTTGGCTGTAGGCGAAATGGCTGCTGCAGCACGGCAGGCTTCAGGGTTGGGGTCCCAGAGGGCGACCGGGTGATAGTCTGCGTGCAACGCCATGTGCTCAAGCATCCTGCGGCCCATGATTCCAAGACCAATTACCGCCACTGTTACGTTCATCTTTTCTATCTTTCTTCTAATCGCCTCAGGGCATAGAAATGTGGTTGTTTGACTTAACTTATAGCATTGGAAGTTCGGGAACGCTCGGGTCTAAAGCCGATGCTTTTATAGCGCGAGGGAATGGCTTGACCTTCCGGCGTCCGATTGGGTTTTTGGTGGCTAGGTTGCAGGTTTTGCGCAGAACAGATGTGCTTCCTGTGGAACGCACATAACACCGTCCTTATCGTAACGTTCAAGACTAGCGGAAACTTCACTTACCACGGTTTCAATTGTGGTATCGCCGGCCTGGCGCAGGTCTGCCTCTACAGGCAGGGCCATAATCTGAGCGTGCAAATCCTCAAATCGACGCTCAAGAATTACCGCATCGTGCGAAACAATTTCAAATCCGGCAGTGCATAAGAGCTCCGATATCAGGTTTCCATCGCGAAATGAAAACGGCGCACGGGCTTTTACTGCAGCCTGTTCACCAACATGTCGTTCGAGTGCATCTGCCAAGGCACCATTGAAAGCGGAAATCGCGCGCCAGCATGTCAGATAAAGTCGCCCTTGTGGACGCAAAACCCTGTGCACCTCTTTCAATGCGGCAACTTTATCTGGAAAAAATTGCAATCCCTGTTGAATAAAGCCGATGTCAAAAGACGTGTCATCGCAGGGAATATTGCAAACATCAGCGGCATGCCATTCAACGTGGTGAGCGCTTACAGGTTGGTTTTCTTGCGCCAAATTTATCATGGTTTCATTCAAATCAACCCCGACAATGCGGCCGCTTCCATTCAATTTTAAAGCAATCTCACGGGTTAAAGCGCCAGTACCACATGCAATGTCGATAATATGCGCGCCCGAGGGTAACTCAATTTTGGCGAGTGTTGCCTGTGCCAATGGGGCAAACATAGCGGGAACGCTATGGTTGTCATACTTACGCGCAGCGTCCTGAGAAAGTTGAAATTTGTCGTTGGCCATAAACTCACCTGGTGAGAAATGTTGCGGTCAACAAAAGCCTAAGCGCACACGCGCAGTTTACAAAGAAGTAAGTTTCACGCCTATCACATTGTAGCGAAAACACTTAAAGCCCAATATTCTATGCAAGGCTTCGAGCCGCTGTAATTGGGCGATTAAAGCAATTCGTGGGGCTGGTTTAAAATCCGGTTTGCCCAGCCTTCGCGCAAATTCGCACACCCGATATCTGGTGCGGGAGGGGGTGGCTGTGCGGGTGGCTACCGCTAAACCGGCCTCAAGCAAGTTTTCTCTGACAGGGCCTCTCTAGGCATAGAACCCTCTAGTTTAAATATAATCAAATGTGACCTCTGAGCTCAAAGTAGACCGGGCGACATTTGCCGAATTGGTTGCTACTATAAAAGACGATCAAGAATTTTGACCGGCGATCGGTTGCGCAGCGGGCAAGAGCGACATGGATGAATTGCAAGAAAATAGGCGCTTTGTGGCCATCTTGGCGATGGATGTTGTCGGCTATTCCCAACTAGTGGAACATGATGAGCTCGGGACTGTGCGCGCTGTGCGAAGACTTCGAGATGACATCATTATACCTGCATTGGATGACAACGAGGGGCGTATAGTAAAAACAATGGGGGACGGGTTTCTCGCGGAGTTTGCGACGGCCAGTGCAGCATTCGCTTCGGCTGTTTATATCCAGAAATCTTGCGTTGAAGAAGCCCGTGAAGCACCGGCCAATCGCCGCCTTATGCTTCGTATAGGAGCGCACCTAGGCGATGTTATCGTCGATGAAGACGATATTCTTGGTGATGGTGTCAACATCGCTGCGCGCTTGGAAGGGTTAGCCATGCCCGGGGGCATAGCGACATCTGCGACCTTCGCTCGCGCGCTTCAAACCAGTCTGGCGGACGAGCTCGTTGAAGATGGTGTGCATAGAGTCAAAAACATCTCTCGCCCTCTTACTGTATGGCGCTGGCTGGGTGAGAGTTGTCTGGTTGACCCCACAACGGTTAACAAGTCCTCTCGACCCCCTACGATTGCGGTTCTACCATTCGTCAACCGCTCAACAGGCTCTGAACAATCTTTTTTTGCAGATGGCTTGGC
>JBPCVX010000242.1:0-12062 GCA_051010095.1 Hyphomicrobiales bacterium | reverse complement strand
TATATGTTGAGCCCGGCAAGGAAGACCGTTGTGACTGGGCGATGGAATCGCTCAAGAAGTCGTTCGCTTGGGACGAAGAGCATTTCGGCCTCGAATATGATTTGGACATCTTCATGATTGTCGCTGTGAGCGACTTCAATATGGGAGCCATGGAAAACAAAGGCCTGAATATATTCAATGACAAGTATATTCTTGCCACACCGCAGTCTGCCACTGATGCAGACTACACGAATATCGAAGCTATCATTGCGCATGAATATTTTCACAACTGGACTGGCAACCGGATCACCTGCCGTGATTGGTTTCAATTATGCTTGAAGGAAGGCTTGACGGTATTTCGCGACCAAGAGTTCTCTTCAGATCTGCGCTCGCGCCCAGTGAAACGAATTGCTGATGTGGTGCGGCTGCGCCATGATCAATTCCCAGAAGATGCAGGCCCGCTTGCGCATCCCGTGCGGCCCGCCTCCTACATCGAAATCAATAATTTCTATACCGCAACCGTCTATGAAAAAGGCGCCGAACTGTGTCGCATGCTCCACACACTGCTGGGCGAAGTAAATTTCCGCAAGGCCATGGATCTATACTTTGAGCGCCATGATGGCGAGGCCGCAACGGTTGAAGATTTTATCTCTTGCATGGCGGATGCAAGTGGATGTGATCTGAACCAGTTTTTTAAATGGTATGAGCAGGCGGGAACTCCCGAAATCACTGCGCGCGGCACATATGATGCGCAAAACGAAATCTATACGCTCAGCCTTTCGCAAGAAATTGCGCCAACGCCTGGTCAGGAAGAAAAGCGCCCGCAACATATTCCACTGCGTGCCGGATTAGTGGGGCCCGATGGCATTGACCTTGTTCAAGAGAAAATATTGGAGCTTACCGAAAAGGTGCAGACTTTTACGTTTAAAGGGGTAAAGGCATCTCCAGTTTTATCGCTTAATCGCGGGTTTTCAGCACCCGTTACTTTGAATTCCGACTTAAGTGATGGCGATGAATTGTTCCTGTTTGCGCACGACAGTGATGCCTTCAACCGATGGGAAATGGGCCGTTCATATGCCCGTAAGGTTTTGGCGCGTATGGCGCGGGAAATCCGCGACGGTGGCAAACCTTCTCTAGACGAGCAGTTGGTAGTGGCCTTCAAAAAAATTATCGATGAAGTTGAACTTGAAGACACGTTTCGGGCGTTACTCCTCTCATTGCCAAGTGAATCAGAGGTTGCAAACTACATTGGTGAAGATATCGACCCAGGTGCTATCCACGAGGCCGTTGAAGCGCTTGAGCAACATGTTGGCAGCGGCTTGCTCGACCCTTTCAAAGATATCTACGCTCAATGCGCCAGTAACGAAGCCTACATGCCCTCGCCTGAGCAGATTGGACAGCGCAGCTTAAAGGCCCTGGCGCTGCGATACATTCTTGCAGGTGCGCCACAAGAAGGCCTAAAGCTTGCCGCCGAACAAGCTGCTGCTGCCACAAACATGAGTGAAGAAATGTCGGCCCTAACGTTGTTGGCCAAGACCGACAGCCAAGAGCGCGACAACGCCCTCAGCGCGTTTTATGACAAAAACCGCAACGATCATCTGCTGGTGGATAAATGGCTATCACTCAACGCCATGCGCAAAGATGACAAAGCGATCGACCATGTTCGTGCATTGCTGAACCATGACGCATTTTCCATCAAGACACCCAACAAAGTGCGTGCACTGATCGGCATGTTTGCCATGGGCAACGCGTATACATTCAACCGCGAAGATGGCGAAGGCTATCGCCTGTTTACAGACGTCGTTTTGGAGGCTGATAAGATCAACCCCCAACTTGCAGCGCGCTTATGTGGAGCTCTCAGGAGTTGGCGCACACTCGAAACAAACCGGCAGGCCTTGGCCAAAGCACAGCTGGAGCGTATCAAAGATACGAAGCCCCTCTCGAAGGACCTTTATGAAATCGTTACAAAAACTCTAGATGCATAATTCAGTTGCAATCGTAAATGCGAAACCCTAAATGCCGATAATATTTTTGATTCTATAGGCATATCTCCGATGAAAATTCTTGCATTCGCTGCGTCTTCAAGCAGCACATCTATTAATAAAGCTCTCGTGACCCACGCAGCGGCAGTTCTAAAAGACGAACTGCACACTGCTGCTGAAATAGAAATCATTGATCTTAATGACTTCGAAATGCCGATATACAGTGCCGACCGCGAGAAGACCTCAGGCATTCCAGAACTGGCGCAAAACTTCCTTGATAAAATATCAGCCGCAGATGCAGTGCTGATCTCCTACGCGGAACATAACGGCCACTATACAGCAGCGTTTAAAAACGTTTTCGACTGGGCCTCGCGCATAGATTCCAAGGTTTATCAAGACAAACCAATGATCATTTTTTCAACGTCACCTGGACCAGGCGGCGGCGCAAGCGTTATGAACGCAGCTAAAACCTCTGCCCCCTTTTTTGGTGCCGACATCAAGGCAAGTCTCTCAGTACCCAAATTTCATGAGAATTTCGACCTTGCGCGTGGTGAATTGACGGACGCTGAACTTCAGACGCAACTGCGCGCAGCACTTTCTACCCTCATATAAATTTGACGCCGGGGGAACGTTTTTAAGCGCCCGGCGCAACTGATGCGCTTTAATACGGTAACTTTTTGTTAACCCCTCTAGACAAATCACCTCGCTTTCGAATCAATGGGCGCAGTGATTCGCGTAAGTTTATCCAGCGCCATGGTGGGCATGGCGGCGATTAAGCAAATCATGAGGGGAACAAAGTGGCAAAGGCGCGGCTTGGAGAACTGTTTGTTAAAGACAGATCTTTAACAGTGCCCATATCGTCGCTTCCCTGGACGCGGCTTGCGGTTAAGGAACGCACGTTACGCCGGCTCATTACCTTTTTGATCGGCGTCTTTATTATGTTTCTCGCAGGCGCAATCCTCATTCGTATTGTCAGCGACTACACCACCACCCTCGAAGAGCAACGCAGAACGACCGCACTTTATGCGGATGTGGCAGCATCACAATTGTCAGAAAAATTTGCACGAGAGATGCAAAGCAACTCAACACCGCGCACACCTCTTGAAGACGATCTAACGGCAGCGCTTGCACCCGGCGCAGCCGATTACCAACGCCTGTTCCTTGCCACGGACCCAGCAGGGTTTGTTGCAGCCGCATTTCCAAACAACACATCTTATTTGGGTAAAAAGCTTTCAGACATTCTGCCCGGCGACACATTCCGTCTCAATCTCACAGAGCGTTCAAACATGCGTCTGGTGAGCTTGAAAGATGGGCAAGAAGTCTACGTGACATGGCGACCACTATCGCCACACCCCGGCAAACTAGCAGTTATCCAATCAAGTGACGCCATGTTGGAAGGATGGTGGGGTCAGTCGCGCACCTACGGATCTTTGTTCATAACCACAAGTTTTGTTTTGTTGCTTATTGGGGCTGCCTTTCATTGGCAGTCTGAACGCGCGGACGATGCAGACCGCACTTTAACAATGGCAACAGAGCGTCTCGATAAGGCACTTGATCGTGGGCGCTGTGGTTTATGGGACTGGGATATAGCGCGCGGACATATTTTTTGGTCAAAATCTATGTTCGATATATTGGGATTAGAGCCTCGCGGTGAACTATTATCCTATGGCGAAGTATCAGAACTGCTGCATCCAGATGACCCGCGCATGGATAAGCTTGTCGACAGAATGCTGCGGCAGAACCAGACAAGCATTGATCAAGAATTTCGCATGCGCCACGCCGACGGCCATTGGGTGTGGTTACGCGCACGCGCTGAACTTGCCGAAGCCATTGGTCAGGAAGCCCCTCACTTTGTTGGCATTGCCATAGACATCACCGAGCAAAAGCTTGCGGTTAAGCAAAACATGGAAGCCGAGTTGAGATTGCGCGACGCGATCGAGAACATCTCCGAAGCATTCGTGTTGTGGGATGCCGACAATCGGCTGGTGATGTGCAATTCCATTTATCAGCAGTTTCACAACCTGCCTGCGCGTGTGTGTCAGCCAGGCACCCATTATGACATTGTAGCGAAGGCTGCAACTGAACCGCTGGTGCGCCAGCGTGTGCCAAAAGCCGAGGCAGATATCGAAGAAGGCACAACATTCGAAGCTCAGCTCGAAGACGGACGTTGGCTGCACATTTCAGAACGGCGCACGAAAGATGGAGGGTTCGTCTCTGTTGGCACTGAAGTGACACCCATAAAGCAACATGAAGAATTGCTTCTGAAGTCTGAAAAAGAGCTAATGAACACCGTGCGCGATTTGGAAAGAAGCCGCATGGAATTGGAAACCCAAAAGCAGCGTCTCGTTGAACTTGCGGACAATTATCAAGAGCAAAAAACACGCGCTGAAGCCGCTAACCGGTCCAAGTCAGAATTTCTCGCCAATATGAGCCATGAGCTGCGCACACCACTAAACGCGATAATCGGTTTTTCTGAGGTTATGGAAAATGAGATGTTCGGGCCAATCGGCGCGGAAAAATACACCGAGTATGCGCGAGACATCCATCGTTCGGGGCAATATTTGCTCGATGTCATCTCCGATATCCTTGATATGTCGAAGATTGAAGCAGGTAGAGTGAGCCTCGATATTAGCGACTGTCAGCTCGATACGGTGATTGAGCACGCGCTACGAATCGTCAAACCGCGCGCTTACGAAGACGACATCACAATCATAGAGAAGATAACGTCCGGCCTAGCACTAGAGGCCGATGATCGCGCTTTGAAGCAAGTGCTCATAAACGTATTGGCTAATGCTGTAAAATTTACACCTTCGGGAGGCAGTGTAACTGTCATCGCCCAACAGATCCCTAACAGTATTGAAATCAAGATTATCGACACCGGTATTGGCATATCGACGCGCGACATCGAAAAATTAGGCCGCCCGTTTGAACAAGTGGAAAACCAGCTCACAAAGTCACGCGGCGGTTCTGGGCTGGGCTTGGCAATTTCGCGATCACTTGTTGAACTTCATGGTGGCGAACTCGCCATATCAAGCGTGCAAGATGAAGGCACAGAGGTCACCATCTCGCTTCCTCTCGATGCAATCGAGTTGGCCGAAGCCGTATAACTGCTTCATCGCGATTTTATCCAACCTTACAAAGATTTAATGCCGCTGAAAGGTGCATGTAATTTGTGCTCACCTATATAGCTGTCAGACAACATTTGCTGATCGCTGAAGGAGACCACTGCATGTCTAACCCACGTACTTATTTCAAGAACCGCACTTCACCAGTTGCTCTTGGCTTAGCTGCCTTGATTGGTGCTGGTGCAGTATCTGCCCCAATCTTGTTGGATCGGCCTGCAAATGCAGCATCCAACGCCAAACAAACAATGCAACTTGCCCCCGCCCAAGGTTTTGCAGACCTGGTGGAACAAGTTCAACCCGCTGTCGTTTCTGTAAAGGTTACAGGAAAACGGCAAAAAATCAGCCAACAGGGTTCCGGCAACATGCCGAAATTCCGCAAGGGCCACCCGCTTGAGAAATTCTTCGAGCAGTTTGGCAGCCCTAACGGCCAAAAGGGCGAGCAATTCAAAGCTCCGCGCCGGGCATCGCAGGGTTCCGGCTTCGTAATCTCTGAGGATGGCTTCGTGGTTACCAACAATCACGTGGTACAAGGTGCTGAAGATGTAACGCTCGCTTTTACAGACGGCAAAGAACACAAAGCGAAGGTTATTGGAACAGACCCAAAAACTGATCTTGCGCTGCTGAAAATTGACGCAGAAGGCGAAAAGTTTGAGTTCGTCGAATTTGCTGATAAGGACGCCCGCGTTGGTGACTGGGTGGTTGCAGTTGGCAACCCGTTCGGCCTTGGTGGCACAGTGACAACTGGCATTATTTCTGCACGCGGCCGTGACATCGGCTCTGGCCCCTATGACGATTTCCTGCAAATTGATGCAGCAATCAACCGCGGGAACTCTGGTGGTCCTACATTCAACCTCAACGGTAAAGTAGTGGGTGTTAACACCGCAATCTTCTCGCCATCTGGTGGCAATGTAGGCATTGGCTTTGCGATCCCGGCAGAACTCGTCAACACCGTTATTGCTGATTTGAAAGATGATGGCACGGTAACGCGCGGATGGTTGGGTGTGCAAATTCAACCCGTATCTGAAGATATCGCTGATAGCCTTGGCCTAAAGGACACCAAAGGTACGCTGGTTGCAGAAATCCAAGAGGGTTCACCAGCTCTTAAGGGCGGCTTGAAGGCTGGAGACACCATTTTGTCTATGAACGGCAAAAAAATCGACAGCCCACGCGATCTTGCACGCAAGGTTGCAGCACTTGAACCTGGGTCAAAGGTAAAACTAAAGATTTTGCGCAATGGTGATGAGATCACCAAGACCGTGAATCTTGGCAAACTGCCAAATGCTAAAAAGATGGCATCTGCCGAAGATGTCACAGGTGAAGAGAAAACATCTTTGGCAGCTCTTGGCCTTAGCGTCGCACCTCATCAAGAAGAAGGCGTTACCGTTGTCGACATTGACCCCGACAGCACTGCCGCTAAGAAAGGTGTGCGCCGTGGAGACCGTATCTTGAAAGCCAATGGCATCAAGGTAAATGATCCCAAAGAACTGCGCGCTGCGATCGAGACCGCCGGCGAAAAAGGACGCAAGTCTGTATTGATGCTGGTGCGTAGCGGCGACAACCAGCGCTTCGTGGCCCTTCCCCTAAAGCAGGTTTAACCGGGCGCCAAAGACACGGTTTGTTGCTTCCCGCACAAATCGTTCGCCGGCTGGGTGGGGCTAACGCAAGGTTCCCCGCTAATCCTTGCCCAGCCGGTTATAGGTTTCACGGGGACACACCCTGATTGCACGATCTCCCGCAAGCGAAACCTTCAATCTCAAGCGGTCTGCCACGCAACATGGCAGACCGTCTCTCTTTTAGACCTTCCCGTAAACAGGAGGACCCGTTATGAATTATATCAACACATTAACAAATCAGGTCGTAGACGGAGATTCTATGCGCATTCTGCTGATAGAAGATGATCTCGAAGCCGCTGGCTTTTTGCTTAAGGGCCTTCGCGAGGCGGGTCACAAAGCCGATCATGCGGCTGATGGCGAAGAAGGACTGCATATGGGCCAAGAGGGCACATATGACGTGTTAATCGTTGACCGCATGCTGCCAAAGCTTGACGGATTGATGATTGTTGAGGCCTTGCGCGCAGAAGATGATCATACACCTGTGCTCATTTTATCGGCGCTAGGCGAAGTTGATGACCGCGTAACCGGATTGCGCGCAGGTGGCGATGACTATCTCTCTAAGCCTTATGCGTTTTCTGAGCTCCTAGCGCGCGTTGAAGGCCTCGCACGCCGGGTAAATCCCGATGCATCCGCCACGACATTGCAGGTTGCAGATCTCGAGCTTGACCTTCTAGCACGCACATGTACGCGTGCTGGCGAGAAAATTTTACTTCAACCCCGCGAATTCCGACTGCTTGAATATCTTATGAAGAACGCCGGACAAGTCGTAACGCGCACGATGTTGCTTGAGCATGTCTGGGACTATCATTTCGATCCACAGACCAATGTGATTGACGTGCACATTTCACGCTTACGCGGAAAGATCGACAAAGATTTCGATCCGGCCTTGCTGCACACTGTTAGAGGTGCAGGTTACTCGTTACGCGCGGAATGATGTGCTGAACGTGGGTATTCGGGTCAATAGAAAGCTACTGAACTCATCAAGCTTCCGCATGTCGGCGGTGTATCTGATTGTGTTCGCGTTGTCGGTGTTCGCGATCCTTTACTACGTGTACTGGAACACTGTCGTTCTTCTGGAACGTCAGACGGACGAAACCATTCGCTCCGAAGTCGCAAGTTTAGGCGAGCAATACCGGCAAGGTGGCTTGAATCTCCTGGTCCGAACCGTCCGCAGCCGCTCATCACCAGAACGCGCCCGCGGTATCTATCTCTTCTTAAACCCGGCGAACGTTCGACTGGCGGGCAATTTAGATGTGCTGCCGCCAGGCACGTCTGAACAAGCCGGCTGGCTCGAATTCCCTTATGACGTTTTGGGGGCAGCCGACAAACGTGTGCACCGCGCGCGCGCCTATTATACCCGCCTATCTGGCGGGTATACGTTACTTGTTGGTCGCGATATCGAAGCCCAGCGCAAATTTGCCAATCTTATTCGCAATGCACTTAATTATGCGCTCGCGCTTGCGCTCATCGTGGGAATTGGTGGCGGTATCCTCATGAGTCGTAACTTCTTGAAACGAATAGACACGATCTCAGCCACTTCTCGCTCCATCCGCGCGGGCGATATGTCAGAACGTATTCCGCTACGGGGCACCAACGACGAGATAGACCGCCTATCGCAAAATCTAAATGACATGCTCGATCAAATTGAGCGCCTTATGGCTGGAATGCGCGAGGTATCTGACAATGTTGCACACGACCTCAAGACACCGCTCACCCGTTTGCGCGCCCGCGTAGAGGCCGCGTTACGAGAAGATTCCAAACCCGTTCTCAAAAGGGCACTCTCTGAAACGCTTGACGAAGCAGACGAGCTTTTGCGCGTCTTTAACGCACTTTTGTCGATTGCGCGCGCCGAAGCGGGCCAAATGAAGGAAGGATTTGAGACAATTGACACTTCTGAAATTGTTGAGGAAGTAGGTGAACTCTATGAACCACTTGTAGAAGACGCAAGCGGCACATTCACACTGCGAACAATGCCAGGGAGCAAGGTGCATGGAGACAGGCAATTATTAGCACAAGCAGTTTTTAACTTGCTCGACAATGCCATGAAATACGCAAAGCCAACCGACGATACTGAAGGCAAACTTAAAATTGAACTGGCTCTGACCGAAGCAAACGATCACGCGATAATTTCTGTTTCAGATAATGGCCCGGGCATTCCCATTAAAGATCATGAACGCGTTCGCGGGCGGTTCGTTCGCCTCGACGAAAGCCGCTCTGAACCAGGCAGCGGTCTTGGGTTATCATTGGTCGCAGGTGTTGCGAAATTGCACGACGGCAAGCTCGAATTTGAAAACGAAACTGGCGGATTTGCCGCAAAACTCGTTCTTCCAGCACTTCGTGAAACGCGCTAATTTGCGCTCATGAAGCGTCCATTTTTAAGTGCTCCGTTGCCCGATCGACCGTGCTTGCCTGCAGGCACTCATGCGGATTTTTTGAGTGATCTCCGCGAGGCCTCCGACGAGATTGCTGCGCTTCTTGATCAGAACAGCCATCTGGTTCCCTTTTTAGAAGCAACGATGGAAGGTTCGCCATATTTGCGCGGTCTGATGCTGCGCGATGCGGTGTTTGCTGGGCGGTGCCTAAGCGAAAATCCTGAAGCGCTCATCATCGAAGTGCTCAAGGAAGCGCGCGAAAGTTGGAAAACCACTGACAACGAAAAGTCTCTTATGTCTGCGTTACGTTTGGGCAAACGCCGTGCAGCACTGTTGATCGGGCTAAGTGACCTGGCAGGTATTTGGGATGGCGATATGGTCACCCGGCAGGTGACTGCGATAGCTGACACCACGCTTCTTTCTGCAACCGATTACCTGCTCGCCGCTGCGGCGCGCCAAGGCAAATTCACGCATATTGACCCTGAGTATCCCAGCGAAAGCGCTGGATACTTTGTCTTGGCCATGGGAAAGCACGGTGCCTATGAATTGAATTACTCATCAGATGTAGATCTGATGGTGTTTTATGACCCCCTGGTGGCAAAGCCCGCCGAGGGCGTTGAAATGTCGACACAGTTTGTGCGCATGACACGCACGCTCGTGTCGCTCATGCAAGACATGACCGGTGATGGTTATGTGTTCCGCATGGATTTGCGCCTGCGCCCCGACCCCAGGTCAACACCGCTTGCAATTTCTGTTGAAGCGGCGATGTCATATTACGAATCCATGGGCCAAAACTGGGAACGTGCCGCACTTATCAAGGCGCGGCCCGTTGCCGGAGATATCGCTTGTGGGGAATTATTCTTAAAAGAACTCCAACCTTTCATCTTCCGCCGCTATCTGGATTTTGCAGCAATCGCCGACGTGCAATCCATGAAGCGGCAAATTCATGCCCACAAAGGCCATGGCAAAATTGCAGTCGCCGGCCATAATATTAAGCTTGGACGCGGAGGCATTCGTGAAGTCGAGTTTTTCGTGCAAACCCAACAATTGATCGCTGGCGGCCGTGCGCCCGAACTGCGCGGCAAACGCACGATTGATATGCTGAATGCGCTCGCAGAAGCCAATTGGATTGAAGACAATGTGCGCGCCGAATTAACGACGGCCTATTGGTTTTTGCGCCGTATCGAACATCGCATTCAAATGGTGAATGACACCCAAACCCACTCTCTTCCCAGTGATGATGAAGCTCTTGAGCATTTTGCACGCTTTGCGGGGTATGAAACTGTTGCCTCATTTTCGAAAGCCCTTTTAGAGCAGCTCAACATCGTACAAAGCCATTATGGCGCGCTGTTTGAAGATGCCGGCGAGTTGGCGAGTGATGAAGGGTCTTTGTCGTTTACCGGTGCCGCAGACGACCCGGAAACACTGCAAACGCTTGAAAAATTTGGTTTTAGACAGCCTGCAGAAATCTCATCGATTATCCGCAGTTGGCATCATGGCAGATTTGCAGCGACGCGGTCTGAACGCGCCCGCGAGCGACTGACCGAGATCATGCCAGATCTATTGCAGGCGCTCGCCCGAAGCGCTGATCCCGATGCTGCATTCACCTCGTTTGACCGATTTCTGCAGGGGTTACCAGCTGGCGTTCAACTGTTTTCCTTGCTTAGTGCAAATCGCAACCTCCTGGACTTGTTAGCAACGGTTCTGGGCACCGCCCCAAGACTTGCTGAAACCCTAGCCAAACGCCCTCGTACATTGGATGCGATGCTGAGCCCAGGCTTTTTAGATACCTCACCTGAACCCGATGACATTCGATCTGAAGTCGACAACGTGATGAAGATGGCCGATGGATTCGAGCCTGCGCTGGATATGGCACGGGTTGCAGCACATGAACAAATGTTCCGCATCGGGGTCGCGCTGATCACAGGTGCAACCGGGCACAGACGCGCGGGCCGCGCTTACTCAGCACTAGCCGACAGTCTAATCCAGCACTTGTTGCGCGCCGCATATGAGGAGATCGTCAGCGCCCACGGCAAAATCGACGGGGCCAGTTGCGCGGTAGTTGCGCTCGGCAAACTTGGCAGCGAAGAAATGACAGCTGCATCGGACCTGGACATTATGGTGATCTATGATGTGCCGGAAGATGCCACTGGATCAGACGGTGCACGGTCGTTAAGCCCTAACCAATATTTCGCCCGCCTCACCCAACGCCTGATTTCCGCCCTTTCCGCCCCCACGGCTGAGGGTCTTCTCTACGAAGTTGATATGAGGTTACGCCCGTCGGGCAATAAAGGCCCGATCGCAGTGAGCCTACCCGCCATGGTGAAATATCATGAAAGCTCTGCGTGGACCTGGGAGCGGATGGCGCTTTGCAGGGCGCGCGTAGTGGCAGGCGACAGTGGCCTAAAGGCGCGTATCGAAAATGTCATTCAAACTGTACTCACCGCACAACGCGATGTGGATGACTTGCGCCAGGATGTCATCAGCATGCGCAAACGCATGTTGAAGGAGCTTTACAAAGGGCAAGGCTGGGATTTGAAGCAAGCTCCGGGCGGGCTTGTGGAGGTGGAATTTACCTCGCAGTTTTTACAACTCGCACATGCGGCTTCAAATCCTGAGATTTTGAACACTAATACAGGTTTAGCATTGCAAAACTTGCGAAATGCTGGATTTCTGAGTGAGCTTCAACACGACACGCTTGACGCCGCGTATGCCCTTTACCAAACACTTACGCAGGTTCTGCGATTGAGCATTGATGGCGCGTTTTCGCTTGAAGCGGCCTCGGCCGATTTGGTTCGGTTGTTGCTGAGCGCTGCCGACGTGCCAGACACCCAACATCTTGAAAGCCGCCTGGCGCACGCAAAATCTAAGGTTCGCCGGGTATTTTGCGATGTTATTGGCGAACTAAATGATTTTCCCAAATAATTTCTTCGTTTAAAGCGACGGAAACGCCTCAGTTCATCCGTATAGAGGGTGAACGTAATTCAGAAG
>JBPCVX010000241.1:0-20112 GCA_051010095.1 Hyphomicrobiales bacterium | reverse complement strand
GCAACCGATTTCGTTTTGTCTTCCAGCAACATTACCGCCCTTGCGCAGATTTACACCCCCGGCCTGGTTGTCATGCAATTCACCGGCCCAACCACTTTTGACGTTAACGCGCGGTCCGGCCAAGGCCTGTCAATGACCGGGGCCCATGCACCAGCGCTTGCCAGCATCAAACTTGAAGACAATACACCGACGGAAGTTTCGATGATGATCGAGAATTTCGACGGCAGTTTAAAACTGGGCACAGCGAAAAGCGGAACACTCACTGCTAAGAAGATCAACCTGCACGGGCGTCTTGCGGCATTGCAAAAAAACGATATGGCGGTTTATGACTTCGCTGGAATGAACGAAGACTTTTCCTATAACGGCCCGCAGCGCGATCCAATCGACAAAGGGCCTATTACGTTTAACTCGTTCGTTTTCAATGCACGCGCCGACAACGTGCCCTATCCATGGCCAGACAGGTTGGGCGACACTATTTCCCTTTGGGCGCAAAACAATGGCACACTTGATATTTCAAAGCTCGACCTCACCCGCGCGCCAGTCCGCGCCAGCATGTCTGGAAACCTGCAAGCCTCAAGCGCCGGTTTGCTAGACGGCAAACTTAAGGGCAAAATCGTCAATCTCGATAAGTTTCTCGACCGGTTGGTATCGGTGGGCACCTTGAGCAAGGGCGAGGCATCGATTGCCAAGAACATGTTCAGGCTTTTGTCGGGCAACAAAGACAATGCGGCTGTTTCAACCGAACTTTCAGTGAAAGACTCCAAGATTTACCTCGGACCTTTCAAAATCGGCCGCTTCAATCCACTTTTTTAAGAAGCGTTATTCACTTGTAACGATACGCCCGAAGTTCGGCTCAGCCGTATCCTGGCCTGCCTCCACAATTCCGCGTCGGATATCACGCGACTTGGTGAAGAGATCAAACAGCATCTCACCGTCTTCATGGCGGATGGCTTTTTGCAATGCGGCCAGGTCTTCGGAAAACCGCCCCAGCATTTCCAGCACTGCGCCCTTATTGCTCACGAACACATCGCGCCACATTGTCGGATCGGATGCTGCAATTCGGGTGAAGTCACGAAAGCCACCGGCGGAAAACTTGATCACTTCACTCTCGGTGACTTCTTCAAGGTGCGATGCGGTCATTACAATCGAATAGGCGATTAAGTGAGGTAGATGGCTGACGATCGCCAGCACCATATCGTGGTGCTCAACATCCATGCGCTCGACATATGAACCACAGCCGCGCCAAAACGCCTCCAGCTTTTCTACTTTAGCTTCGTCGCTATTTTCCAGTGGCGTGAGGATACACCACCGCTCATCGAATAATTCGGCGTATCCCGCAGATGGACCCGATCTTTCCGAACCGGCAACCGGATGACCGGGAATGAGATGAACGCCATCCGGCACATGGGGCAGCATATCGCGCACAACCGAAACCTTGGTGGAGGCAACATCTGTGAGAATGCTTCCAGGCTTCAGCGCCGGCGCGATTTCTTCTGTCACCGCGCCACAAATTCCAACGGGTACACAGACAATCACCAGGTCTGCGTCGTGCACAGCTTCTTTATTGGTTTCATAGATTTCATCAACGAACCCAAGATCTTTAGCAGCTTTGCGCGTTTCTGCGGTGCGCGATGCACCTGTGATGGTGCCCGCAAGGTTTGCCCGCTTCATCGCATAACCAAGCGATGAACCAATAAGGCCTAAGCCAATAAGAGCAACACGGTTAAACAATGGATCGGCGGATTCGGTGTTCATTTTTCCTGTTCCTTCAGGAATGCGGCCAGAGCAGCAACAGTCATCTCGTTAGCGTCTTGCGTTCCAACACTCATACGCAAGGCGTTGGGCAAGTGATAATTACCCACCTGCCGCAGCACGATACCGCGTTCAAGCAGATACTCATCGGCGGCCTGGGCCATGCCATCGCGAGGAAAGTTGATAAGAATAAAGTTGCCCACGCTCGGGGTAACCCTAAGCCCGATTTTCTCAAGCTCCGCTGTCAGCCAAGGCAGCCACTCATTATTATGCGCGATTGCCCGTTCAATAAACTCAGCATCCTCAATAGAGGCAGCGCCTGCCGCAATAGACGGTGCAGTGACGTTAAATGGCCCGCGAATGCGGTTCAACACATCGGCGATAGCAGGTGGACAATAAGCCCAGCCCAACCGCAACGCGGCAAGTCCGTGGATCTTGGAGAACGTGCGTGTCATCACCACATTGCGCGTGGTGGCAACCAGTTCGATGCCGCTTTCATAATCATTCTTGCGCACGTACTCAGCATAGGCCGCATCCAAAACAAGAATGCAATTTTCTGGCAGACCTTCATGCAAGCGCTTCACTTCGCTAAACGGCAAATAAGTCCCGGTCGGGTTATTCGGGTTAGCGAGAAACACCATCTTGGTCTTGGCGCTAACCTTCGAAAGGATCGCATCTACATTGCTGGTGAGATCAGTTTCGTCTGCAACACCCGGTGTTGCGCTGTTGGCGCGAATGGCGATTTCGTACATGAGAAAGCCATGCTTGGAATAGATCGCCTCATCGCCAGCACCCAGATAGGCTTGCGAAAGAAGCGCCAAAAGCTCGTCAGACCCAGCCCCGCACACGATATGGTCGGGGTTCAATCCGTAATGGGCGGCAATCGCCTCGCGCAATGGTGCCGCCGACCCATCGGGATAAAGCTCCAGATGCTCGCTTGCATCTTTAAAGGCGTCAATGGCATTAGGGCTCGCGCCAAGCGGCGACTCATTCGACGAGAGCTTGTGCAGAGTCTTAGTTCCTGAGGCCTTGGAACGGCCAGGAACATAGGCGGCAATCGCATCAATACCAGATTTTGGGCTGGGGGCGTTCGCGCTGGCCATGTCAAGCTCTCCTCAAAACTCGCAACTGTTTGAAATCTTTCCCTTCGCGGGCGCTATACATAGACGCAAGCGATCAGAAAACGCAAAGAAAACATTGCCACAGGCTTTATTTTCGCGTGTTTTGCAAGGCAACCGGTTCAAAGGCCGGCGCCAAGCGCTTTTGCGGCTCGCCACGCACCGCGGCAAATACTTGCTTTTGTGCATCGACGATTATGACACCTGGAACACCCGCACCAAGCCCCAACCCCATGCGTTCCCATGCAGGCGCTGAGCGCATGATAAACTTGCGCTTCACCGGTGGCATATAAAGCGCGTGGGCCCAGCCGACAGGTGTAAATAACGCATCTTTCAAAAGTTGGGTGAGCTGGGGGCGGGAAAATGGCCTCCCATGACCAAATGGCGTTGAATCAGCGCGCGCCCACATGCCCCCGCGATTTGGCACCACGAAGAGGCATCTCCCCTCTGGCGCCAGAACCCGCCACAGCTCGCGCAGCATTAGGCGTCTGTGTTCGGTTAACTCCAGAGCATGCGCAACTATGGCTAGATCAACTGAGCTATCGGGCAGCGGTAACTCCGTCTCATCCGCCAGCGCACAAGTGTTTTCGCTATCTTCAGGCCAGTGGATAACACCCTGCCAAGCTGGCATTAAACTGAGGCATCTTTGCGCTTTGTCCCGCCATGCTTCAAGGTAAGGTGTTGCAAATCCAATACCCGCGACCGTCAACCCGTCTTGCGGTTCCACATGCGCCAAAATGCGATGCGCAATCATCCGCCGGGTGACGTGACCCAGTGGGCTTGCGTAAAATTGCTTAAGGTCTACAACGTCCATTTATCGAATTTTACATCTCTTTCTTGTTTAATCAGCGTTGAAATTCAGATATTTTCGTTTGTGATCAACATTTTCTCTAAATGAGCAAACTTCTCTCAATTGAGCAATCTAATTCACTAGACCAACCACATACTTCGTGCCACTTATTAGAAAAAACAAGAATAGGAGGTTACGGCGGTGTTTCAGGTCCACCAGTTTCCGTGTCTATCAGATAATTATGGCGTGCTGCTTCATGATCAACAAGCAGAGATCACCGCTGCGATCGATGCTCCAGAAGAACATTCAATCATTAGCGCGCTTGAAAATACAGGTTGGAATCTTACGCATATTCTCAATACACACCATCATCACGATCATACCGGTGCCAACCTTGCCTTAAAGAAGGCGTTCGATTGCACCATCGTTGGTCCTGGTGATGAGGCGAGCAAAATTCCAGGGATTGATATCAAGGTTGGGGATGGAGACATTTTCGATTTTGGTGGCCATGCCGCGCAAATCATCGGCACGCCAGGCCACACACTCGGCCATATTTGTTATTTCTTTGGTGATGACGCCCTTGCATTTGTGGGCGACACGCTGTTTCCACTGGGGTGCGGTAGAGTGTTTGAAGGCACGATGGAACAAATGCATTCTTCGCTGCAGAGACTTGCGAAACTGCCGCCCGATACACGTGTTTATTGTGGCCACGAATACACATTATCAAATGCAAAATTTGCTCTCACAGTTGAGCCAAAGAATGTCGACTTGCGCACGCGCGCTGGCGATATAGAAGCTCTTCGCGCAAACGGTGTTCCTACTGTTCCAACAACAATTGGGCTTGAGCTTGAAACAAATCCATTTATCCGCGCTGAAAGCGTTGGAGATTTTGCAAAAATTCGGCAAGCCAAAGACAATTTCTGATGGTGTCTGAGCCGCCAGAAAATATCGATGCAGCCTGGATCATTAGCAAGCTTGACCTTCAACCTCATCCTGAAGGCGGTCACTACCGCGAGACTTGGCGCGCTGAAACGAACATCAACCAGCGCGCGGCGGGCACCGCGATCTATTTTCTGCTTGCAGATGGAGAGGTCTCGCATTGGCACAAAGTAGATGCCGCAGAGATTTGGCATTGGTACGCAGGGGCACCTCTTGAGCTCTCAATCGCACCAGAAGATCAAGCGCCCAAACCACATATATTAGGAACCGATCTGGAGAAAAATGAACGACCTCAAATCGTTGTTCCCCCGAATGCTTGGCAAAGCGCACGCAGCCTCGGCGCATGGACACTTGTTGGGTGCACGGTTTCACCAGGGTTTATGTTTGAACACTTCGAGCTTGCACCAAAAAATTGGTCACCATAGCCTTATCAGGAAAAGAGCATTTCTTTCGCAGCAAGCACCGCGCCCCCAGTGATCAACACACAGGCGATGGCAATCGCCCATGTGAAGTCCGCATAGCCGGTTACAATCAGCGCAAATGTCGATAGAAGCGGTGCCGCATAGCTGGCTGCACCTAGCACTTGAATATCGCCGTTCTTCACACCGTAATCCCAGACATAAAATGCCAAACCAACAGGCCCCAAGCCAAGCCCCACAATCGCCAGCCATTCTGAGCCGGACTGTGGCCATACAGTTTGTTCTAAGAGCATATGGCTTAGGAAAGAAAGGACCGCTGTTGCGGCACAGAACCCAGTGACCACATCGCTTGGCACATCCGCAAATTTGCGCGACAAGACTGAATATCCCGACCACGTTAATGCGCATATTAGAGCAGTTGCATACCCAAATGAGAACTCGGCCTGCAACGTAAAGCCTTTGCCACCTGTTACTATGAGCGCGGCGCCGGCGAGCCCAAGTATTGCGCCCAAAATGTGATGCCATCCAAGTTTCTCGCCTGGTAAAAGAGCCGAAAATAACACGATCAAAAGCGGCCAGAGATAGGCGATCAAACCTGCTTCGACAGGTGGTGCGTTGCGCAATGCTGTAAAGTAGAAAAAATGATAACCAAACAATCCGACTATTCCCAATAGCCAGACTTTCCAGGGCTGTCGCAAAGTTGAGAGCTTACTGCCCTTTATGAGGAACCCAATTATTCCAACGAGTGTCGCAATTGAGAAGGTCATCGCAGCCAACTGAAAAGGTGGCACACTGCCACTGGCAGCCGTGAACAGTGCCAAGAGCGCCCATAGCAAGACTGCGATAAAACCAATTAAAGTTGCCTTGGTACGACCCACAAAAAACCCCTCAAGAATTCAAACTTGAGGGGTAGCTTGCATTTGTGATTATGGCAAATCGCTTTGCGACTTAATCCATGACCTGACCGCCATTCGCAGACAGGGTTGAGCCGGTAATGAACCCAGCTGCATCTTCAGCAAGAAACACCACGCAGCGGGCAATCTCTTCAGGTTCACCTAAACGGCCCACTGGAATTTGCGGCAAAATCACATTTTCCAATACATCTTGGGGCACAGCACGCACCATTTCCGTGCCGATATAGCCGGGGCAAATCGCGTTTACCGTAATGCCCTTTTTCGCGTTTTCCTGAGCCAGCGCTTTGGTAAAGCCAAGTTCGCCCGCTTTCGCCGCTGAGTAGTTCACCTGACCCATCTGGCCTTTTTGACCGTTGATCGATGAGATGTTGACAATTCTTCCAAAGCCAGCGGCGCGCATATTGTCAATCACCGGGCGGCACATGTTGAACAGGGACCCCAGATTGGTGTTGATGACCGCGCTCCATTTTTCCGCATCCATGCGGTGGAACATGCCGTCTTTGGTAATTCCAGCATTGTTTACCAATACTTCGACAGAACCGAGGTCAGCTTCAACTTGCGCAATGCCTGTAGCACAAGCCTCGCTGTCAGAAACATCCCATTTGTAAACCGGAATGCCTGTTTCTTCTTTAAAGGCGTTGGCACGCTCGTCGTTGCCAGCATAACTCGCTGCAACGCTATAGCCTTCATCTTTGAGGGCTTTTGAAATAGCTGCACCAATACCCCTCGTGCCGCCTGTCACCAAAGCAACTCTTGCCATTGTTCGTCCCCTGTTAATTTTTGTTTGAATTAGTCACGTTCGACAGTCAGAGCCACGCCCATGCCGCCGCCAATGCACAGGGTTGCAAGTCCCTTTTTTGCATCGCGTTTTTGCATTTCATGAAGCAATGTTACCAGAACGCGACATCCTGAAGCTCCAATCGGATGGCCGATCGCGATCGCACCGCCGTTCACATTGACTTTGTCAGTGTCCCAACCAAGATCTTTGTTAACAGCACACGCTTGTGCGGCAAATGCCTCGTTTGCTTCAACAAGATCCAGATCATCAATATTCCAACCAGCTTTTTCCAAAGCCTTCCTTGAGGCCGGAATTGGGCCCGTGCCCATAATTTCCGGGTCAACACCAGCCGTTGCCCAAGAGGCGACGCGCGCCATTGGTTTCAAACCGCGTTTTTCTGCTTCTTCCGCACTCATCAAGACGACGGCTGCTGCGCCATCATTAATGCCTGAGGCATTTCCTGCAGTTACCGAGCCTTCCTTGGAAAAGGCCGGCCGTAGTTTCGCCATGCCCTCAACTGTTGCACCGTGGCGAATATACTCATCGTCCTCAACCACGATGTCACCCTTGCGGTTTTTAACCGTTATTGGAATGATTTCGTCCTTAAACTTCCCGGCTTTCTGCGCTGCTTCAGCTTTGTTTTGCGAAGCGGCGGCAAACTCATCTTGCATTTCGCGGGTGATTTGAAACTTGCTAGCTACATTCTCTGCTGTGGTTCCCATGTGATAACCGTTAAAGGCATCCCACAACCCATCTTTGATCATCGTATCGATCATCTTGTAATCGCCCATCTTATGACCATCGCGAAGATGCTGTGAGTGCGGTGACATGGACATATTTTCCTGGCCACCTGCAACAATGATGTCTGCATCACCATTGGCGATTTGCTGCATACCAAGCGCGACGGCGCGCAGACCAGATCCACAAACCTGATTTAATCCCCATGCCGTTGCTTCATTTGGAAGGCCCGCATTAATTGATGCCTGACGCGCTGGATTCTGCCCCTGGGCCGCAGTGAGCACCTGACCAAGTATAACTTCATCGACATCTTTACCATCGACACCCGCGCGCTCAAGCACACCGGAGATTACCGCTGAACCAAGATCATGCGCTGGCACGGATGATAAAGCCCCACCGAATGAACCAACAGGTGTGCGTCCGGCAGCGACAATTACGATTTCATTTGCATTTGACATTCTTAAATCCTCCTCGCGACATTTACCGCTTTTTGTTTGTGACACTTTGCACTTGCGAAATTTATCTCGCAGGTGCACAAATGTGACAAATTGTGTTGCAGCATTCTGATTATGTTGCATTGCACAAAAATTGCATGAGGTAAAGAGTTTTGACGCAATCTAAAGACAAAGAGAGTGTGATCACCATAAAGAAGTACGCCAACCGGCGTTTGTATAACACGGATGCAAGTTCTTACGTGACGCTGGAAGATCTGGCTGAAATGGTGAAAGATGGAACAGATTTTGTGGTCAAAGACGCAAAATCTGGCGAAGACATTACACGTTCGGTGCTTACCCAAATTATTTTTGAAGAAGAAAGCAAGGGGCAGAATTTACTGCCAATCAATTTTCTGCGCCAGTTGATCCGGTTTTACGGCGATAGCATGCAGGCGCTTGTTCCAAGTTACCTTGAGTTTTCAATGGATTCGCTCACACGCGAGCAAGAAAAGTTTCAGAAACAAATGTCTGACACTTTTGGCGCAACGCCTTTCAACGGACTTGAAGAACAGGCGCGCCAGAATATGGCCGTGTTCCAAAAGTCCATGCAGATGTTCAATCCCTTTGCGTCGGCAGCCCAAGGAGCTGCGGAGAAACCGGAAAGCGCATCTCAAGAGGATCCGTCTGCCGAGAAATCTGACGATTTGGACAGTCTCCGTGAACAGCTTATTGCGATGCAGGCGCAGATCAACAAGCTCGCCAACGGCGACAAGTAGGCTATTCTTCTTTTTTCTCAGCGTCGTTGGAAAAGAACGATCCTGTTGACCCAAATGCTTTGTTCAACTTTTCCAGAAGTTCGTTCTTGTCATCTGGCGTCATGACAGTTGGTGGTGCATCGGTCTTAGCTGGCAGTGCGGCATCGTCACTATGATCTTCAGCAACATCTGGTCCTTGTTCATCAGGTTCGGCACTGGCTTCAGGAATTTGTCGTATGCGGTTCGAGGTGAAGAGCGATTCAGGTGCATTATCAGGAATCTCTTGAAACTTCTCTTCTAAGCTCAACCCTGCCTCTTTTAAAATGTCCTCTGCTGGCACTGTCTTTACGGCTTGGCTTGGTTGAGGTTCATTTTGCACCTCTTGCTCTGCTTCAGCCGCCCGGAATGGGGCGAGCAACGTTTCTGCTGTTATCGCTGCCGCATCTTCGATATCTGGTCGCTCTTGAGATGTTGTCTCGCGCGGATTGGCCACCTTCTCTTGCTCAACTTCTTCCTCACGTCCAGCACTCACCGTCTTGGTGGCAAACTTCTCCCGCTCATCTTGAGCTGCTAGAGGGTCAATCTCATGCTCAACGGAAGGCCCCGGTTCACCCATACCACCCCATTCAGGCGTTATCGTCGCCTCACCGAACAGATTGCCTTGAAGGAGCGTGACACCCCAACTTTCAAGCAAACGGGCATCTTCTTCGCTTTGCACCCATTCCGCGACGATTTCCAGATCAAATCTGTTCGCCATGCCAACCAGGGTTTGCACAAAATATTGGTTATCGGGGCTTTCGCTCAGCGCCTCGCAGAATGAACCATCAAGTTTGACAATATCAACATTAAGAAGCTGCAGATTGCGGAACGAAGTATACCCCGCGCCAAAATCATCAATTGCAACACGGCACCCAAGTTCGCGCAGACGCGCAACAAAACGCACTATTTCTTCAAGATCAAACAGCGCCACGGTTTCCGTGATCTCTAAGGTAAGCCGTTCGGCGACCGCACCATGCTGAGAGATATAATCAACAATCTGTTCAAACCAGCGCGCATCGGTTGCCGTGATGCCAGAAACATTGAGCGACAAATAAAGTTCTGGATTTTGCTCAAGGGTAGCGATTCCCATTTCCAAAACGCGCCGATCGATCAGGCGGATCAACCCAAGCTTTTCGGCAACCGGCAGCAAATGCCCCGCAGAGACGGCTTCATCATCTTCCCCAAGCAAGCGCAACAAACCTTCATACATGCATACTTCGCGGGTCTTGGAATCGATGATTGGTTGAAACGCCAGAATGAACTTGTTTTCTTTAAGCGCGGAAACGATCTCGGCTGCACAAGAAACATTGCGTTCGCGCACCGAGGCGCGCCGCTTAGAAGGCTTGTACTGCACAAAACAGTCCGTCGGCCGACGCTTCGCATCCGCAAGCGCTTCTTCTGCACGCACCATTACCTCTTGAACTGAGCTCGCATATTTAGCCATAAGGCAGCCACCAAGCGAGATCGTTGCCCAAACAGGACCTTTCTCGGTTTTTATGACAGACCCGCGAACGACATCAAGAAAACGCTCTGCTGCGATGGTAATATCGTACTCATTGCAATTGTGCAGGATGAGCCCGAATTTGTTCCCAGCGTAACGTCCAATGAGATCATCACCACGCATGGCCGATTTCAATCGCTTGCCAACCGCGCTGATCACTTGATCGGCAATTTCAAACCCATAGGCATCGTTTACAACATCAAGGTTGTCCATTGCAGCGAGCACAAAGCCATAAGATTCTCCAGAACGTTCGGCATTTCTCACTGCCACCATAAGTTCTGATGTTAGTTTCACCCGGTTCATGAACCCGGTTAGCGGGTCACGCTCGCTTAGGTAGTTGAGCTTGTCATCGCGAATACGGCGCTCATCAATTACTCTGAGTGTGCCAAGTGCATATGCGGGTTTGCCACCGTCACCCGCATACCAATGCCCCGTGTCTTCAACCCAGAACGGTTGACCTTGCCCCACACCAGATGGCCAGACACGATACTCAATGCAATAACGGATACCATCACCAGCATCTACAGCCTTTGATCCAACCACTGTGTCATAGCGCGTCTGTTTGTTATCGCGATCAAGCAAACTTGCAAATCCGCGCCCAGAGCTCGCCTGCGGCACATCGATACCGCGCAACACTTCAGGAAGGTTCTCAGACCACGTCAGAACGTCATCATCGACAGTCCACACATACGTCACTTGGTTAGTGACAAAGAGCGCATCACGTATCTGCTCAAGCTCATTTTCCTGGCTCAAGCGTTCAAGAGCAACAAGAGCTTGTGCAGATTTGGGGGTGAACATGGCCCCGGGCGCTGTTTCTTCTTTCGAAGCAGGCGCGTCTGTTTTTGCAGATACATTTGTTTCAGGCGCGCGCGCGCCCTGAAACTTACGTTCAAGATCGTCCATGATTCCCAGCCTTCATAGATCGCTTTTAGCGTTTCGGGCTCAAGAATAAGGACAAATGCATAAGCAAAGGTAAAATTTTAACGATTGCCAACCACTCTAGAACCCAAGCGCTAGGCCATCTTTTCGCGGATCAGACCCCCCGCACAGCGTACCCTTTTCACGATCTATAACAATGCCTTGCCCACCCCCAAATGGTGATTGTGCACGCACAACATCATGTCCCTTCTCGGCCAGAGCTGCCATGGTTTCATCGGAGATCGTGCTCTCAACCCCAAGCGTGCCGTTCTCCGGGAAGAAACGCGGGAAATCCAGCGCTTCCTGAATGTCCATTCCGTAAGTGCCCATATTCACAGCAACTTGCACATGACCCATCGGCTGATACGCGCCACCCATAACGCCAAATGGCATGGTAATTTCGCCATCCTTTCGCATCATTGAGGGTATAATTGTGTGTAAGGGCCGTTTTGCTGGACCAATACAATTGGGATGACCAGGCGTTGTAACAAACCCACTGCCGCGATTTTGCAGGATGATACCAGATTTTTCCGTCACGATACCTGAGCCAAAACCACCAAATATCGAATTGATAAACGAAACCGCCATCCGATCCTTATCAACGACGGTGAGATAAACCGTATCCGACCCAGGCCTTGGAACCGCGTTTTCCGGCTCCGCCACAGCTTCATCCAGCGAGATTTGTGCCGCAACCTCAGCTGCAAACTCATTTGAAAGAAGCTCATCAATTGGCAGATCTGCAAATGCGGGATCTGCAATATGTCGGTTGCGCGCAACAAAGGCCATGCGTATCGCCTCAGTTTGCAAGTGAATGCGCTCAACACTAAGCGGATGAAACGCTGATAGATCAAAGTGACCCAAGATATTAAGGGCAATCAGCGCAGTAAGGCCGACGCCGTTCGGTGGGATTTCGAGTACATCTTGTCCGCACCACTGGGTTGAGATTGGCTCTACCCAGTCTGCATTCGTAGCGGCAAAATCATCCATTGTGAGCAAGCCACCGCGCGCCTTTAGCGTTTCCACGATGTCTTCGGCAATTTCACCTTGGTAAAATGCGTCACGTCCGCTTTCCGCGATTATTTCCAGACTTCTTGCAAGAGCTGGGACCGCGTGAATTTCTCCAGCCACCGGCGCGCGTCCATCAATGAGATAATGTTCCGATGCACCCAAATCTTGCGCCAACTTATCGGCAAGCGCTGCCCAATCATGTGCAACGCGCGGCGTTACGGGAACGCCATCTCTCGCCATCTCAATAGCAGGATGCAAAACCGCACCCAGTTCCATGGTGCCGTGGCGTTTCAGCAGTTGATCCCAGCCATCGATTGCACCGGGTAGGGTGACTGAATGAGGGTTGGTTTCCACAATTTCTGAAAGACCAGAAGCAGATAACCAATCTTCAGTGGCGTTAGCGGACGCTCGACCCGATGCATTCAAACCTTCAACTCGCCCATCTGGCAGGCCGACCAGGCAAAAACAATCGCCGCCAATCGCGGTCATATGGGGTTCAGTGACACACATAACCGCGGATGCACATACCGCCGCATCTGCGGCATTTCCTCCTTTGCGCAGAATGTCGATTGCTGCCAATGTTGCCAAAGGAGAAGACGTTGCCGCCATTCCAGATTGTCCATGTGCCGTAGAGCGGCCCGGAAGATCAAAACTACGCATATATAAACAAGACCCAGTTGATTTATGAATGCGGAGAACCTAGCGTTCTATACCCAACCGTCAAGTCCACTTTCGCAGCTGTCTGGAGAATCTCGATGTCGCTAACTCTCGCCAAAGCCAACAAAATCATTCGTGTCGCATTTAAGAAAGCCGAAGAAATGGGATTAAAGCCCATGTGTTTCACCGTTTTGGATGCAGGTGGGCATATGAAAGCGATGCAGCGCGACGATAATACCTCAATAATGCGCCCACAGATCGCGCACGGCAAAGCCTATGGCGCGCTGGCCATGGGTGTGGGCTCGGCCACATTGGAAAAGATGTTCCTCGACAGGCCTCATTTTGGGGCAGGGCTCAATATGGTGTCTGGCGGCGTGGTGCCGGTTGGCGGTGGTGTACTCGTGCGCAATAAGCGTGGCGACGTCGTCGGCGCGGTTGGCGCAACAGGCGACACATCAGATAATGACACAATTTGTGCCGTCGCGGGTATTGAAGCAGCAGGATTGGTTGCCGAAGCAGGTTAAAGTAAAATGCTTTACGCAGCTTCCCTCGATAACTCATCCCAGCTTTCGCGCTTGCGATAGATTGTCGATGGGCTGATACCCAATATTTTAGCGGCCTTAGGAATTGATCCTCCGCACGCATCAATGGTTCCGTTGATGACCGCCTGCTCGATTTTCCACAACTGCTGACCAAGCATTCCGTCGGCAAGTTGGAACAAATCCGCATCGTCAAAAGCGTTGTAATGCTGCGTGTCTGCGCCAACCTGGTCATGCTCTTGAGACATTTGGGAGACCGACTCTTTCAACGCTTCGGGAAGCATGTTCAAATCGACCGTATTTGCTTGATTTAATACAACAATTTGGCGAATTACATTTTGCAGTTCGCGCACATTTCCCGGCCACTTATGGTCGCGCAGTGCATGTGTCACCTGGCGATCAAAAGTCTCAAATTTCTTGTCTTCCTCTTTTGCAAACTTGTGCAGAAAATGTTCTGCGAGCATCAAAATATCATCGCCACGTTCACGCAGAGGCGGCATGTGAAGTGGGATTACGTGCAGGCGGTAAAACAGGTCCTCCCGGAAGCGGCCTTCTTCAACTTCTTTGTGCGGGTTCTTGTTGGTCGCACAAATGATGCGCACATCCACTTGCTCAACTTGCGCTGTCCCGACGCGGCGTATGATACCTGTTTGCAAAAACCGGAGCAGTTTCGATTGCAGGTTCAAATCAAGCTCACATATCTCATCAAGAAACAATGTGCCGCCGTCAGCTTGGGTCGCTGCGCCGTCGCGATTTGCGATGGCCCCAGTGAATGCGCCCTTCAGATGTCCGAAAATTTCAGATTCCATCAATTCTGCCGGGATGGCCCCGCAGTTTATGGCAACAAATGGCCCACTAGCGCGGCGTGATATATGATGAATAGCCTCAGCACAGACTTCTTTGCCCGTTCCGCTTTCCCCCGTGACGAACACACTTGCCTGAGACATCGCAACTTGCTTTACGGAGGTATAGATCGACTGCATCGGCTCTGATTCCCCGATGAATCCGGCCAAAGTTTCAACCACAGCGTCGTGAACGGGTTCTTCGGGCACCCAATCTGTGCAGCGCATAATCAGCGCAATGAGCTCTTTTGCATCGATTGGTTTAACCAGATTGTGATGCGCACCACTGCGCAAAATATCAACTGCTGATGCTTTTGACCGCTCAGGAATCAGCGCAATCAACTGTGCGTGTGCTTGCAGACCAATCAGACGGCGGATCAGAACCGCAGCATCGCTATCCTCTAACCCAAGATCCACAGCGATAACATCAAAAGAGGAACGCGCAGAGATATTTTCTGCTTCAATGCCATTGCATGCCAAGGTTACACCAAGCCCGGCATGCGCCAAATGATGAGCGCAACCATGGAGAGATCCTCCGGGATTTTCCACCAGCAATATTTTGATCATGGGTAGGCTCCCCCGAACCTTCTTACCGCTTCACCAAAACTGTCTAAGCCGCTGTGCGCACCGTGGCCAATGCATCAAGCATTTCGCGCGCACCAGTTTGAACCGCGGGAACACATTCCAAGGCTTCTTGTACAAATCCATCGCGTGAAAGAGCATGTAACCGATCGGTCAATACGGCAAGCTTGCGCGCGCCAAATGTCCGCGCCAGACCTTTTAATTGATGCGCTGCAATTTCTAACTTATCCAAATCCGCATCCAAAGCCGCAGAGTTTATTGCCGCAAGCGATGCCTTGGCATCAAACGGAACACTCGCCAAAATGAGGGTACGTGTTTCTGGTGCCAAGTCGCCGATCATCGCAGCCAGGCTTTCTGTATCCAAAACTGTTTCTTCTGAATTTTCTTGCTGATGCGGTTTAGGAGGTGCCACCAGTTGCGATTCTTGCAACTTCTTTTCCGACAGGCACTCAAGGATCGCCATAAAGACTGCACGTCTTCCAGCAGGTTTGGTGATAACGGCACTAAAACCAGTTTTTGTCGGTGTATGGCGTTCTTGCAGACCATCATATGCGGTACACGCGATCACCGGAACATGGTCCCTAGACACATTTTGAATACGTTCAGCCGCTTCAAAACCATCCATATCTGGAAGGCCGATATCCATCAACACCACATCAAACTGCTCTTGCGCCGCACGGCTAATGGCATCATCTCCATTCACAGCCTGCGTGATCACCGCACCCATTTGTTCCAACAGGGCCCCGAGCACAAGACGGTATGTAAGATTATCATCTACGATCAGAATTGAAGGAGAAACCTCGCCCGGAAACCGTAGAGAAGAATTCTCTTCCGAAGCGTTTTTTTGAGGTGGTGATACGACCTCATCTTTACTCAATTCGTCATACATTACAGATACTCAACAAACCTGGTGCGCGAACGCAACCATTTACTAACGTTAATTCTACACTACTTGTGAGGAATGAACGATCAGTTTACCGACCTCCAAATTTTGGCTTGTTGAGCGATTAACCGCAATTTCTGGGTGAAATCTACATTTGTGGTTAACAAAAAGTTTAAACGTTAGCTGGCACTTGCCCGCAAGACCGAGCACATTATAGTGCCCCTATGACCACAGCTCCAACTTCAGATACCCGCACACTTGAAGTATCTATAGGCCTGCAAGTTAAGAAACTGAGGCAAGCGCACGATATGACCATCGGTGACGTGGCGCGTGTCTCTGGATTATCTGCGAGCATGGTTTCGAAGATTGAAAATGGCCAAACGTCTGCCTCTTTGTCGACACTAGAGGCATTGGCAAATGCGTTGAGCACACCTATTGCGGCGTTCTTTCAAACCTTCGACAAGAAATATGACGCAACCTTTGTCAAAGCTGGCGATGGATTAACCATTGATAGGCGTGGCACGCGTGCAGGCCACATTTATCAACTTCTTGGCCATTCCGTGCGTTCAGCGGTGCGCATTGAACCTTATCTGATCACCTTGGAAAAAGAAGCGGATAGCTTCCCCTCGTTCCAGCATCCAGGCCATGAATTCATTTATATGCTCAAGGGTGATGTGAGTTATCGACACGGCAACCAGCTGTTCCGCCTGCAAGAAGGCGACAGCCTGTTCTTTGATTCAGAAGCCATTCACGGGCCAGAAGAAATGCACCAACTGCCCGCCGTGTATCTTTCCATAATCGTCACCCCGCCCGAGGGGGAATAAGATAACCTTGCCTAGAACGGACAATTGGCTGTGAATGTCGTCACCGTGCCGTTTGCCGGGTGATGCAGCGACAGGCTTTCTGCGTGCAACTGCAAGCGCTCAGCAGCATTTAGGGCCGGCGCGTGAGCATAAAGCACATCCCCCAGAATGGGGTGCCCCAGGTTCAGCATATGCACCCGCAATTGATGGGACCGGCCGGTATGGGGCAGAAGCAAAACCCGGGTCGCATCCACCTCGCGTTCCAAGACATGCCATTGGGTGCGCGCGTTCTTGCCCCGTTCATGGTCGACCATTTGTTTGGGCCTGTTGGGCCAGTCGCAAATCAGCGGCAGGTTTACCTCGCCCTGATCATCCTCCATCGCACCCCACACCCGTGCGATATAGCGTTTGTGCACCTTGCGGCGTTCAAACTGTAGCCCGAGATGACGATGCGCAGCAGCGCCGCGCGCTAGCACCATAATGCCAGATGTATCTTTATCCAGCCGGTGGACAATGCGCGCATCACTAAACTGCTTCTGGGCGCGATACTCTACACAATCGAAATGTTCTGCAGCCTTACCCGGCACACTCAACAATCCACTGGATTTGTCCACCACGATAAGATGATCATCTGCATGCAACACTGGCAAATAGGGGTCCTGCGGCGGCGCATAGTCTATCGGCGGTGGCGGACCAGATGGTGCGGTGAGGTTCATTCCGCTTGGTTCTCAAGGCTTGCAAGTTCACCCAGCGTAACTGGCTTTAACGGCGTGCGAATGCGATAAGCGCCCGTTTCCTGCTGGGACAAACCATTTTCCGCGCTCAGAATTTCAGTGACCACCGGTCCGCAATAGCGCCCCTGACACGGCCCCATCCCGGATCTGCCAAATGCCTTGGTCTGGTTCGGACCTAAGCAGCCAAGCTTCGCAAACCGGCGTATGTCGCCTGCCGTTACTTCTTCGCAGCGGCAGACGGTCACCCCATCAGGGGGCCGCAAAGCCTCCACAGGCGGCGGGTAAAGAGCGTCAAGAAAGGGCCGCACGCTTAGTTCGCGCTTGAGGGCAGAACGCAATGGCTCTGCTGCTTCATCGCGGGTGATTGGCATAATGATTTCCAGACGCGATAACGCACCAAGCGCTGCCAGTTCACCTGCAAGGCGTGCGGCATGTGCCCCGCCAATACCCCCGCCATCTCCAGCCACGCTGTAATTGGGATTTCCCGTTGCCCCCCAATCGTCAACTTTAGGGCGAAAACAAGCCTGGGCACTGTCATAAACGTGCGCAAGCCGCAAGGCGCGGGTGATCTGCGTGTTGGGGATAACCCCACAATGCAGCAGCGCTGTCTCACAGGCGATTTTCTCGGTCTTGCTACCTGCGATGAAAGAGACGCCTTCAACTTTGTCATCTCCTTCAATGTGGATATTGCGTGCAGCTGTGTGGCGAGGAATGCCGGCCGCCTTTATGTCGGCGAGAAGCTTCATGCCTTTCTTAAGAAGACCAATATTTCCCAGAGCGCGGGGCAGGTGGCGCAGTGCAGAAAATGAGTTTTGCGTTGTTTGAGTTTCCACCAGGGCAAGCGGCGGGTGGCCGGCACGCGTTAGTTGCTGTGCAACGAGATATAATAGTGGCCCGCACCCGACCAGCACTGCCTTCTCCACAGCAAGACCTGATGATTTGAGCATAATTTGTGCCGCACCCGCGGTCATCGCCCCGGGCAGGGTCCAACCAGGAAGCGGAAAGGCACGCTCAAGCGCGCCGTTTGCCACAATCACATGGCGCGCGCGCAGTTCAAACGCTTCGCCCTTCTGGCTATAAATGAGCCTGCCATCTTCATCGACACGCCACACAATCGCGTTGTTGCGCACCTCGATGCCCTTCGCATCCAGCCCACGTGCCAGTGTTGCACCTGCTGCATAATCCTCTCCAAGCAGCTTGCGCCGTTTAGAAGGCGCTGAATTAATCGCACGATAGATTTGCCCGCCAGGCTCCGGCTGTTCATCCAGCACAACAACCCTTGCCCCGCGTTTCGCGCACGTGGCAGCTGCTGCCATGCCAGCTGGGCCAGCGCCAATAATTGCAATATCTGGCTCAGTCATCGCCATCATCCGGTAATTCTGGTTTGCTCACCACCATGCCTGCTTCAAGTTGTGTCATGCACGCCTGCACTTGGCGGCCATCAATTTCCACCAGACATTCAAAGCACGTGCCCATCATGCAAAAGGGCGCACGCGGCGCACCTGACACCGGGGAAGCGCGTGTTGAGCTCACATTGGCAGCCAACAGTGCGCCCGCCAGGTTTTCACCCTCAACGCCCTCAAGCCGTTCACCATCGAAAGTAAACTGCACGCGCGTGGCGTCTTCAGTGTCGATACGCTTAACCATTAAAACGCACCTCACTGAAACTTGTCAGATCAGGCGCATTCTTCGCACCCTCAAGCCAGAGGGGCAGAAAGCGCGCATGGGCTGCCGCCAACGTAATGCCGCTATGGCACGTCGTCATATAAGCGCCTGGATGACTTGCGGACTGCTCATAAATCGGCAATCCGTCTGGGGACATGATCCGCAATGCGGCCCAGCTGCGCACGAGAGAAGCCTTTTCAAGTGCTGGAAAAACCTCAACCGCTTCACGCGCTAACGCCGCAGACGTCATAACATCATCGCGGTCATTCAATCCGGCTTCATCGGCAGAGGCCCCAATTTGCACCCCGCCTTCATCAACCTGGCGCAGAGTACCCGATGGCCGGTGCATGATTTTCGGCATACGACTGGTGATAAGTACATGGCCGCGCTGGGGCCGCACCGGTGCCTTGAACCCTAAACGCGGGCCAAGCTTTGCCGCCCCCAATCCCGCACACAGCACCACTTTAAGCGCCTTATAGCTGGTGCCATCAGCGCGCTTTATCCGGTAGCCGTTTTCTATGGGCTCAACAGCTTCAACGCTCACCCCGTTATGAACCTCAACACCTGTGGCACGCACCGCGCTGGCAAGGGTGCGCAACAGGCGCAGCGGATTAACATGACCATCTTCGTGATGCAGTATGGCGCCAGCCACGTTGGGGCCAATGTTGGGTTCTTCCTTTTTCAGCGCATTGTGCCCCAAAACTTCAAATGGATAATCGTCATCAAGGGCGGTCTTTAAAGTCTCATACAAAGCCGCTTCTTCATGCAGCCCTTCCTCATCAAGGTGGTAATGAAACCCGCCCTTTTGGGTGAGCGTCAGATCACCGCCAACTTCGTCTGTAAGTTCTGCTGCAAAATCTGCCCAGGCGGCAGCCGAATTGCGGGTCCAGCGGGCATAATCAGGTGCATGCGCACCTTTGCCCTGCACCCACACCAGACCGAAATTGCCACGCGAGGCGCGAAACGCCCCATCACCCTCGTCAAACACAGCAAGTCTGCGCCCGATCCGCGCCAATCCATAGGCAACAGACAGGCCAACGATGCCGCCGCCCACAATCGCGTATTCATAATCCATTAGAGTAACTTAGCGGGATTTATGATTTGCGGAAAGCCCGCAACAACCGCCCGTCGATAAACACCAAGCCAAGGCCGATCAGCCCCATGCCGATCATGTGTTTCACTTCCAGCGTTTCGTTCAAAAACATAATGCCCAGAATGATCGCGCTGACCGGCACAAGAAACGTTACAATCAGCAAGTTGGTCGCGCCCGCGGCGGCAAGAATGCGAAAATAGAGGATGTAGGC
>JBPCVX010000240.1:0-22705 GCA_051010095.1 Hyphomicrobiales bacterium | reverse complement strand
ACTTAATACGCTCATAAATACGTGTGAGCGCCTCGTTCCATGGTTCGAATGCCTTGCCCTTATCGAGAATTTCAACGCCCTCACCCGTCAGGCTGCCCGGCAAACACAGTTCTTTAACAAGATCATCCAGAGAATCATTTGGGCGCATGGTGACCGATGATGCCCCGGCGCGCATCATGCCTGCCGCCATGGTACGTGCTGCATCGGGAGAAAGCCCCTCTGTTTCTGCCCAATCTGCTGCATGGGCAATAATTGTCTGCACCCAGCCGAAATAGGCGCCAAATGTGCTGGCGGTGGCAAAGTCTTCTTCTTTTGCGAGCGGCACGACGCTGCCGCAGGGTTCAAGCAATGCCCGTGCCTCAGGAATATCGGGGAAAATACATGTCGGACTTTCCCCAAACTCTGCCGACACCACGGGCATGGCAAGCGCCACGCGCGCGCCGTTGACATGTGGCGCGTAGGTCGCACTGCCAACAGTTGCTGCAAACGACAGAACGATCTGATCAGGCCGCCAGGGCAAGTCCTTGATGACGTCTTCAACCTGAAAGGGTCGCACTGCGACAATCACAATATCTGAGCGCTCAACCACTTCCATGTTCGATTTTGCAACGGGTACATCAAAGCGCTCGCTCAACGTCCGTGCACGTTCCGCACTCCTCGGGCCAAGCAGCAAATCGGGCTTCTGATGGGCACGCATAATGCCGGGCACCACATGAAACATCAGATGCCCAACACCAATGACACCAATTTTTGGATTTGCACTCATGTTTTCTCCTTGATCTTCAACAGCGCCGGCACGGCATCTTCAATCTGTTCACACACCACAAATCCTTCCTGACGCAGTTTCTCACTCACGTCTACAGGCAGAGATGTATTAGAGCCTTCGGGAATTTGATTAAGCCTGCCACCAATGAGGATTGGCACATTCAGCTTGGCGCGCTCCAACACCCTCTTCAATGACCGCGCATAGGTTAGTGCAACACCATTATATGTCGACAGTGCAATCGCATCTGGTTGAAGCGTCTTTGCTTGGTCTGCAAGCACATCAACGTCGCAAGACACGCCCCCATCAAACACGCGCACGCCAAGATCGGTGAGCACGTTATCCAGCACCATCTTGCCATGTTCGTGCACATCGGTTGTTGCAGAGAGCACACTCAAACCTTGCGCTTTTAACGCCGTCTGATTTTGCACAGTCACCTCACCAAGGTGGTGCACCCGATGCTCCTCAAGCTCTTCCACCAAGGGCGATGTGACTGTTGGCGGATTGGTGCCGTACAAGGTTTCAAGGGTTCTGCCCCCGATGCGCCTGATCGCCAGTAACATTTCAAACGAGCTGGTTATATCAATGCCGGCATTCTTAAACCCTTTAAGAAGATTCTCCTTGAAACGCATCGCACCTTGAACAATGCGATTTGCAATTTGTTGGGCGGGCTGTGTATCGATCAGCGGTGTTGATTGCACAGCCTGTTCCATCATGCGCGCTGCAAAGCACTGGGCATCGATGATCTCACCTGCATCTGGAATGCGCTCATTTTCACTCACCGGTACCGGATTGATGGCATGACCGCTGGGTGCCAGCAACTGGGCTGCAATATCCACGCTGAGATAGTTTGCAAGCGCTGCATAGTTTTCCGCATGGGTGCCGCGATAGGAAACCGTATTTCCATAAACCATGGTGCCTGGGTTAGTGCTCACATTTTTTAGCGCCAGGTGAAAGGCCAGCCGGCGCACCGGTTCGGTGAAATGATGGCCATAGCAATGCACCAGGCTAGCGCCGATGAGATCTTCCACAATGTACTTCTCAACCAGTGCGGCGCCCAATACAGAGCCAAGATCTCGAAACACGGCCGCAAACCCGTCATCAAGATTAGAGTGGACCAACACCTGGCATTTCTGCGCGGCAATCAGGCCGAGAGCCTTCACGGTTTCCGCCGTGGCTTCAATGTCATCGGTATGGCCCGGCAACCGGAAAGTGAAATATTGCCCCAGATTTCCAATCGCCGTTGACCCCGCACTCAATGCGCCTTGCACATTCTCAACGCTTGCTGGAAAGCCCAAGACAAAATCTCCGAAATGGGGCGCCGCAGGGGCCGCCTCACCTAAAGCCGCAAACGCTTCTGGTGATTTGAGCACCAAGCCAGTGCCCTGCATTTGACCCGCCCGCTCATCACGGCGCATCCCCATGGACCAATCAAGTGTGATGCCAAATCTGTCGATCCGCGCGCCGCGCTTTTCGCATTCCGTATATATGTGGCCTAACGCATCGAGGCTCTTGCGAGTATCCCTAAACCCCATATGGGCATGGCTCATCACTTTTGCTTCAGACGCCTTCGCGCGCTTGTAATCGGCTTCACAGGCAAACCCGGTCGCGCGCAGAAAAGCACCGGGTTGCACTTGCCAATTGCGGGCAAGCGCGCTGCCTTCATCAAGAAGCATCTTGTGAGCAGGCAATTCGCCTTCAGGAAACAATGTTGCGCGGTCGAAACTCATAATTATTTTTAGCGCAGCCGTTCGCTCTATGCATCAGGAGAGTCTTTATTTATTCTCACATCATGGAGAAAACACCACTCATATTGATTCCTGGCCTGCTGTGCACGAAGGCGCTGTGGGCAGCACAAACTGAAGCACTCTCAGATATCGCGGAATGCCATGTACCTGATCACACCCGCCACGACACCATGGCAGGCATCGTGCGTTCTATTCTGGATGACGCACCTGAACGTTTTGCATTAGCGGGGCTATCCATGGGCGGCTACATCGCGCTTGAAATCATGGAGCAGGCACCTGAACGCGTGACGCGGTTGGCCTTGTTGGATACGACCGCAGGCGCAGACAATGATGCCGGCAAATCCCGCCGCAAAAGATTGATCGAGCAAGCGCGCCACGATTTTGAAAAATTTCTTAAAGACGCGTGGCTGCCTTATATGCTGCCAGAAGGCAAAGAAAATGATGAAGCGCTCATCGCCAAGACCTTACAGATGGCGCGAGAAACTGGTGTTGAAGCCTATTGCCGGCAGCAAACCGCTATCCTAAACCGCAGCGATGCCCGTGGTGTTTGTGAAACCGTTAGCTGCCCCACGACGATTATTGTCGGCAACCTCGACAAACCCACCCCAGTTGCGGGCCATCAGGAAATGCATGAACTGATCGCGGGCTCGCAGCTTCATATAATTCCAAACTGCGGCCACCTTTCCACCTTAGAAGCGCCCAATCAGGTGAGCAAACTTCTCAGACATTGGCTCACAAATTGATTTTTCGAAACTTCAATGAAACGAACTTTATTCGCCTTTGCCTGTATTATGGTCGTCGCGCTCGCCTGGTGGCAGCGCCATCTCATCTATCCCATGGTTGAAACAGCACCTGTTATTTATCCAACCGTGGGCATTGATGTTTCCCACCATCAGGGACCGATTGACTGGCAAGAGGTGGCTTCATCTGATGTTCAGTTTGTATTTATGAAGGCCACAGAAGGGCGCGATTTCAAAGACACGCGTTTTACCCAAAACTGGCGTGAGGCCCGTGCGGTCGGTCTTGCTGTTGGCGCATATCATTTTTTCTCACCCTGCCGTTCTGGCGCCGAACAAGCAGCGCATTTCATCAACACCGTGCCCAAAGAGAGCGGTAACGCCTTTCCACATGCGGTTGATGCAGAACAGCTTGGCCCTTGCACCTATGGCACTTTGGTTGAAGACCTCGCTGGCGAGATCGACATTTTTCTCAATATGGTTGGCAAACATTATGGCGTGCGCCCGGTAATCTATACCGACAGCACGTTTCACAAGGCTGAACTGGATGGCAAGCTATCTGGCGAAACCTTTTGGTTACGCAGCCTTGTGGTTAAACCAAGCTATCGCGGTGACGACTGGGTGATCTGGCAATATCACAACCGTGGCAAACGCCCTGGCATCAGCGGCCCGGTCGATCTTAACGTCATGAAAATTAAAACCGCAGAACTCACTGCAAAGCAGCGGCGTTTAAACAGCGGATCGCAGAATGCCGATTGATAGCCAGGATTTATCGCATCGATTAACTGATTTAATTTACCAGTTAACCGGGAACACATGTTTGTGTTCACCATACCGCTTGCGAAACAGTGTCCAGATAGCTTAGTTTTTATTGAACCCTAGCGCGCACACGCTTGGGATAAATATTTGTATTTGGTTAAGTTTGCGAACACGCGTTTATCGGCGTAAACTTTTAAGCTAAGGCATTATAAAAGTGTCAAAAACGAAATTTTATTGGGGGTGGCGCGTAATGCGTAATCTTGTACCTATTGGTTTATTTTTAGTGTTGTTCGGCATGCTTGTTGCACCTGTCCGTGTTGAAGCGGGGCCAGCAGTGCATGCCCACATCGATAAGCGCACGCAAACAATGCGCGTAAAGGTGAATGGCCGGCATGCGTATACTTGGAAAGTGTCAACCGGCGCTTACAGCTATCACACACCTTCGGGCACATATTCTGCTAAGCGTATGCACACTTTGTGGCGGTCGCGTAAATATCAAAACGCGCCAATGCCGCATGCCATCTTTTTCAAAGGCGGATATGCCGTTCATGCAACCGGCTCCATCTCGCGCCTTGGCCGCCCGGCGTCTCATGGGTGCATTCGTTTACATCCTGCAAATGCGAAGAAGCTCTTCAATCTGGTGAAGAAGCACGGCATGCGCAACACGCGTATCTCGCTTTCCGGCTCATACCGGTTCAACGCATCAGACCGCAAATATGGCAAGGCGCTTCGGTGGTCAGATGCCAACCCACGCGCCGCCGCACGGGCACGTGCAAAGCGCCGCGCTGCATATAAAAAGCGCAACCGCGGTACAAGGCGGGCGCGTTCAACCAGCAACCGGCGTGTTCGCGTGGCCAATCGCAAAAACAATTTCACTTCAGGATTGTCGCGCAATTAAAAGCGCTTAACTGAAGTCACAGCACTCAAAGGCGGCTCTCGGGTCGCCTTTCTTTTTGGGCGTTACGAAAACCGTACCTTGCAGAACATACCTAAACTTTGGTTATAGATCGCCAGAAACAGCGCTTCTCTAACCCCAGTGCAATAGTGGTAACTGCGCGCGCCACCTAGGTTTCCTTTCATTACGGGGCACCCCCGCCCCCAACCCCAAAAGGAAACTTACGATGAATATGAAAACTTTTATTGCTCCTGCACTTATTGCTGCATCTGTCGCCCTGGCTCCACTGGCGCTCGCCGATAGTGATGAAAAGGTGAGCTCTGAAGTGGCTGAACAAATCACCGCAAAGCTCAAAGCGCAAGGATATGAAGTGCGCGAGATTGAAAAAGAAGACGATATGTTCGAGGCAGAGGCTGTCAAAGACGGTAAGCGCTTCGAGCTTGAACTCGATCAATCTTTTGAAATCGTCAAAATGGAAGAAGAAGACGATGAAGATGACGAAGCCGAGAACGAAAAAGACGAAGACAAAGGCTAATCTTTAAGACGATCCGAAGGTGGTTTGCATGCGCGTTGGAAGCGAGCTGTAACCACCTTCGAACCCCCTTTCAAAAGGCATCACCATGACACCGAAAAACACCGGCCCCAAGCCATGGGATCTGTTCGTGCGCACATTTCATTGGCTGCTGGCAATTGCATTTCTCACCAACGCCCTGTTTGTTGATGAAGAAAGTAAGCTTCATGAGTATTTGGGGTATGCGGTTTTGGGGCTATTGGGATTGCGTGTCGTATGGGGTTTTGTCGGTCCGAAGCGCGTGCGCTTTTCTGCGTTCCCCCTCAGCATAAAAGGCTCAATGGAACATTTGCGCGCAATGTTTTATCGCGAGCCCACCGACGCCCATGCATCACACAGCCCACTTGGCGCCGTTATGGTTTATAACTTGCTCATCAGCCTTTTTTTGCTGGGCGCAACTGGATACATGATGACCACGACCACATTTTGGGGATATGAATGGGTTGAGGACATTCATGAATTTCTCTCTAATTGGGTATTGTTTTCAATTGTTGTACTTGTGGTCGGCATTATTTTTGAATCCAAACGCACCAAGTCGAACCTCACAAAGTCCATGATTGGCGGAAATTCTTAAAGGCGTGATCAGCAAAGCTGAAAAAGACAAAAAAAGCCGCGCAGTGATTGCCCTTATATTGGTGCAAAGCGTCTGTGCGGTGTTCTTTTTGGGCGATGTCATTAACGATGCCATCACCATGGGGCGCCCGGCATTCACCAGCGCCTATCTTTGGCTTGAGGCCGCCGCGGTTGTTGCGTTGTCGTTTGGGATATTGTTTGAAGTTCGCTATCTCATCGATTTGATGGATAGAAGCGACAAGATGGAGCGCAGCGTGCAAGTGGCATCGGATGCGGTGCATGAGGTTATTGAAGATTATTTCAACACTTGGACGCTCACACCTGCAGAGCGCGATGTCGCCATGTTCACGATAAAGGGGCTTTCTATTTCCGAAATCGCTGCCTTACGCGACAGCCGCGAAGGCACAATTAAAACTCATCTCAACGCCATTTACCGCAAAGCGGGCGTGACCGGCCGCAGCCAGTTGGTCAGCCTGCTGATCGAGGACTTAATGGGAGAACCGCTGGTGAGCGATCAAAGCGCCTCGGCGAACACCTAAATATCCACCACCTCTTCGGCGAATTCGGCGTGTTCCTGAATGAACTTGAACCGTTCCTCGGGCTTGTTACCCATCAGGCGTTCAACCATACGGGCGGTGGTTTTTTCTTCACCATCGTGAATATCCACCCGCAGCAATGTGCGCGTGTCAGGCCGCATGGTGGTTTCCTTAAGCTGGGCCGGCATCATCTCGCCAAGGCCTTTAAAGCGACCGATCTCGATCTTGCCACGGCCTGTAAATTCCGTTTCCAACAGCTCATCTTTGTGGGCATCATCGCGGGCATAAAGCGTTTTTCCACCTTGTGCGATACGGTAAAGCGGTGGCACCGCCAGCCAAAGATGCCCGTTGGCAATAAGTTCAGGTGTTTGACGGAAGAAGAATGTGATCAGCAACGATGCGATATGTGCACCATCCACGTCAGCATCGGTCATGATGATCACTTTTTCATAGCGCAAATCATCATCGCGGTACCGGTCTGCCATGCCACACCCCAGCGCCTGCATGAGATCAGTGAGCTGCTGGTTTTGCGCAAGCTTGCCCGCACCCGCAGAGGCGACATTGAGGATTTTGCCGCGCAAAGGCAACACGGCCTGGGACTTGCGATTACGCGCCTGCTTGGCTGATCCTCCAGCACTGTCGCCCTCAACAATAAATATCTCAGAGCCTGCAGCTGAACCATTGGAACAATCGGCAAGTTTGCCGGGAAGCCTCAATTTACGCACCGCCGACTTGCGGTTGACCTCGCGCTCCTGACGCTTGCGCTGGCGCTCTTCTGCCCTGTCGATCACCCAATCAAGCAGCTTATCTGCCTGCGCCGGGTGGCCGGCCAACCAATGATCGAAATGATCACGCACGGTGCTTTCAACGATGCGGCCCGCTTCCACAGTGGCGAGTTTTTCTTTTGTCTGGCCCTGGAATTCAGGCTCGCGAATGAACACCGAAAGCATGATGCCTGCAGAACTCATCACATCATCGGTGGTGATCATTGAGGCCTTTTTATTGCTTGCCAGATCGCCATAAGCCCGCAAACCTTTTGCAAGCGCGCCACGCAATCCCATTTCGTGGGTGCCGCCTTCACTGGTGGGCACGGTGTTACAATATGAGTTCACGAACCCATCCGCACCACCAAACCACGAGATCGCCCATTCAACCGACCCATGGCCGCCTGGTTTTGTTACCTTGCCAGCAAAAATCTCTTCCGCCACGCGGGTGCGCCCGGCAATGGTGAGCTCAAGATAATCTTTCAACCCGCCCGGGAAATGCAGGGTTTCTTTTTCAGGCGTTTCATCTTTGCCTGTAATCAGCGCAGGGTCACAACTCCAGCGGATTTCAACACCACCAAACAAATAAGCCTTGGACCGCGCCATCTTGTAGAGACGCGCAGGCTTGAAACTTGCGTCTTTGCCAAAAATTTCGCTATCGGGCTTAAAGCGCACCCGGGTTCCCCGGCGGTTATGCACTTTGCCTTGGTCTTCAAGCTTGGTCTGCGGAAAACCGCGCGCATAGACCTGCCTATAAAGCTGCTGGCCGCGCGCCACTTCAATCTCAAGTTCTTCCGCCAGCGCGTTCACCACCGAAACACCAACACCATGCAGGCCGCCGGAAGTTTCATACACATTGGAATCGAACTTTCCGCCAGCGTGAAGCGTCGTCATAATCACTTCCAGCGCGGATTTGTCTTTGAACTTTGGGTGCGGATCGATCGGGATACCACGGCCATTATCTGTGACAATCAGATAGCCATCCGCGCCCAGCTCAACTTCGATCCAGCTCGCATGACCAGCAACCGCCTCGTCCATAGCGTTGTCGATGACTTCAGCAAAAAGATGGTGCAGTGCCTTCTCATCAGTGCCACCGATATACATGCCGGGCCTGCGGCGCACAGGCTCCAACCCTTCCAGCACTTCAATGTCAGCTGCGGTATAACCAGCCTCAGCGCCAGACGGTTTTGCCTTAGCGGCTCTCGCGGCGCGCCCTTTGGCTGCTTGCGGCGTCATTTCAGCTTCAAGCTTATCAAACAAATCATGTACTTCTGGTTTTGCCATGCTCTACACACACTCGTTTAAGCGAATCACTAGGTATTCTGCCATCGCGGCGCCTCATGCACCAGCTCTTCATGGCATCTTTCAAATACCATTTAACTAGGGCATGCGTGCGGCAGAGAATTAAATCCGCAGGCTTTGCAAAAGAATTTCAAACTTAGCGGCGGTGCGCCTTCACGCGAACCATATTTGTTGCGTGGTGCTGTTCTTGCGTGTTCAGCCGATAGGTCAGCATCGTGCCCTGATCATCATCATGCTCGTAGCGCATGACCAACACGGCCGTTGCAACAGATGCGCTGCCAAACGTGATTGCGAAACCAATGGCAAGCATTGCAATAGCCAATATGCCATCAGATGAGCGCGCAACGAGCCCCCCCAAACCCCATACATCGGCAAAAAGTAGTCCTGCGAGCAAGAGCCACGAGGCCACAACGCCCACGGAAATGTTCAAAAGCAAAAAGCGAAATAGTCTCGGCATGGTTCCCACCTGAGCAAATTTCTTGTTTTTACGCTACGCTATTTGCAACAGATTGCAACAGCTGCACAAAAGCCACTGTGCCGCAGTGTCTAAAAAATCCTCAGCCGATCTTGCGCACCATATCTGCAAATCGCGCGATCTCTTCTTGCGTATTGTAGTAATGCGGTGAAACGCGGGCCAAATCTGGCAAGTTGCGCTGTTCTGCATCAAGGCGCGTGCTGTCCGATCTTGAAACTGAAATGTTTATGCCTTCACCTGCGGCGCGCTGTTTTATGGCACCAGCTTCAACGCCATCGTGTGTGAAGGTTACAATGGCGCACCGCTCTGCACCGAGATCGCGCACCTCCACACCCGATATGTCAGCAAGACGGTAACGCAACTCATCAGCCAACCCAAACGCCCGCTCTTGAATGCGCTCAAGCCCCACATCAAGCGCATAATCGATAGCAGCCCCCAATCCCAAACGGAGCGCGTAAGCATTTTCCCAATTTTCAAACCGCCGTGCATCGGCGCGCAATTCATAACGGTCTTCCGCCACCCAGGGGGCTGCAAAATGGTCTATGAAGGGTGGTTCAAGCGATGCTTCGCCTTCCAACCACTTGCCACGCACATACAAGAAGCCGGTAGCGCGCGGTCCGCGCAGAAATTTACGTCCGGTTACACTTAAAAAATCGCAGTGAAGGTCTTCAACATTCATCGGCATTTGTCCAGCCGTCTGACAAGCATCAAGCAGATAGGGAATGTTGTACTTTTTCGCAATCGTCCCGATTTCAGCGGCAGGATTTATCAATCCGCCATTCGTTGGAATGTGCGTGAGGGAAATAAGCTTTACACTCTCATCAATCATCGCCTCAAGTGCATTGGCGTCGCTGGCGCCCGTCTCGTCATCAGGCAATACCAGTATCTCAACGCCACTTGCTTTGGCCTTCTGCAGATAAGACACATAATTAGCGCCATATTCTGCACGCGCGGTGATGATTTTGTCACCGGGTTTGAAGTCAATCGCGTGAAAGGCCATTTGCCAGGCGACAGTTGCATTCTCGACCAATGCAATTTCTTTAGGTGCCGCCCCAATAAGGCGTGAAACAGAAGAATACACATTCTGGCAACGCTCAGCCTCCTGTGCTGCTGCCTCATATCCACCGATTTGAACTTCCAGTGTAATGTGATCCTGGATTGCTTCATAAACCGGGCGTGGCATAAGTGCAGCACCAGCATTGTTGAGGTGCACGCGATGCGCAACACCCGGCGTATCTGCCCGCAACGCGGTTAGTTCGCCATCAGTAATCGGCATATTTTAAAGAGCCTTTTGAGATGGCTGCAGAACATCGGCTGCAGATTTTTCTGCAAGCCAGAGCGATACCGTCAACCCGCCTTCTGCATCCAAGTCAGGCGGAAGGGTTTGGGTTTGAGACAATTCAAGTCCTGCTTGCGTAAGCCACACGTTCATCTGATCAGACGTTATTCCCAAACGGCGATGGGCTTGATCTTCGCGCAAAAACTCAAGCTCGTGGGGGGCGAAATCAACGATTAACAACCGCCCACCCGCTTTCAAACATCGTGCAGCTTCGCTGAGAGCAGCACCTGGATCGTCGAGATAATGCAATACTTGATGGATGGTCACGACATCGATGCTTCCCGTATCGAAAGGCAGGGCATATACGTCTCCGTGGCGCATTTGAACATCGGCAAAACCGGACTGCTCCATGCGCGCACGCGCAATCGCCAGCATCTTGTGGCTTGCATCAATACCTATTGCAGTCTCAGCAAGGTTTGAGAACAATTCCAACATGCGGCCAGTTCCAGTGCCAACATCCACCAGTGTTCCGATTTTCTTGTCACCAAGAACATGCGCCATGGCGTCTTCAACGTCACGTTCAGCAATATGCAGTGAACGAATGCGATCCCAGTCTTCAGCAATCGCATCGAAGTGCAACGCTGCCCGCTCATTCCGCGCAGCCTTCACTTTTTCCAGCCGCTTAAGATCATCGCGCAAAACATCATCGTCACCGGGCAGCAAATCCACGATCATGCGGGCCAGAGCGCCTGTGCGTTCCTGTTCAGCCAACCGCAGAAATACCCAACTTCCCTCACGGATTCTCGACACGAGTTCCGCCTCGCCCATAAGCTTAACGTGGCGGCTCACGCGCGGTTGGCTTTGGTTGAGAATCATCGTCAGTTCTTTGACGGTAAGCTCTCCGTGCGACAACAGAAACAATATGCGCAACCTCGTGCGCTCTCCCACCGCTCGTAATCCTGCTAAAAGTTTTTCCAACACCTCGTCCTTAAAATGGAAAATTACGCTATATTACATAAGCTTAGCGTGCAGTTAAAGGGTACAATCGTACACGTCAACATTGAATGGTTTAAAATCATTGCCTATGTCTATGATAAATGTGCACGATTGAATATAAAGCGGTCACATTTCTTTGCTCAAAAGAGCACAAATACACGGTCATATGCATTTGACGAGAGTATAGGCGCATTAATGAATTTTTATAAAAACCACATAAATACAATAACTAAGCCTGCACTATTGGTCGCGGCTACTCTTGCAATTGCCAGCCTTGGAATCAGCACGCCAGCAAACGCGAAGGCCAGCTGCCCAGCGGGCGAGGTAATCCAGAAAGCCGGAAATCGCCTCATGGCGGCTGCAAAAGCTGGCACGCGTTCGCAATTTTTGTCGATTTTGAACCGCTACGGCGACATTCCTTACATTGCCACGCGCGCGATTGGAAAGAACCGCAAAAAACTGCCGGCAAACCAACGCTCGAAGTACAACAAACTCGTTGCCCTATATATGGCCAAAGGGCTCTCTGAGCATGCCCGCAAATTCACCGGCCACAGCTTCAAGATTGTACGGTGCAAGAACAACCGGGTTGAAACCTCTATTCAACGCGGCACGCGCTCACATAAGATTGTTTGGAAGATGCGCAAAAAAGGCGGTTATAAAATCGTCGACATTAATGTGCAGAGCATATGGGTTGCTGAAGCATTGAAGACCGATTTAGGACGTGTGATGACCGAGAATAAAGGCGACTACCACGCCTTGTTCAGCTATCTAGATAAATGGAGCAAACAAAGCTGGTAGTGGCGATTTCTCTTGAACCCTCAATGCTTGTGTTTGGCCTATAGCGTAAACTTGTAAGTTGCGATAAAACGCAACATTGTCGAAATCCAATCGAGCGCAGAATCTGTATGAATATTATGGCTGTTGCATCAAAGACCTTCAAAAGCCCCTATCAGGCGTTGGTGCTTGCGGTGTGTGCCGCATTCATGCTGACAGTGAGTGCAACCGGGGTTAACCAAAGCGCTTATGCAGCAACTGACCCGGCTGTACGCTTCATGCAGAAAGTCGCCAAAGATCTGCAAAAGGCAGGCCGTCTTGGCAGCCGCAACGCGTTTCAGCGCTCCATAAAACGCTATGCGGACGTGCCCTATATCGGCACTGTTTCTCTTGGTGCATACCTGCCGAAATTGAAGAAATCGAAGCGCAATGATTATTATTACGGGGTAAGGCGCTTCATGGCGCGGTACTTCGCCGTGCAGTCGCGCAACTACAGAGTGACCAAGGCGCAAATCGCCTCAAAGTCGACCAAAAAGGGGCGCAACACGCTGGTCAACAGCAAAGTCTACTTGTCCAATGGCCGCTCTTACAACGTCACCTGGAAGCTCGTGCGTTCTGGAAAGACCTATCGCATTCAAGACGCCCGCGTGCTGGGTTTCTGGTTAACGCCATTCCTGCGCGACGCCTTTGTAGGGTATGTGAAGCAAAACGCGGGAAGCGTGAATAAACTGATTGTTGCGTTGAAGCGATAGACTGCACACCTGATTTGCCTATAGACGACGCGGCTTCTCTCATTATACTTGCTGGTAATTAAGATGTTCATCCTTAGCCGGAGGCTGTGGTCAATGTCATCACTTGCTGGGTTTTATAAGAAAATTTTGTTTTCGGGCGTTCTTGCGGCCAGCGTTATTGCGGGCAGTGCCGATTTCGCACCTGCATCAGCGGCGAAGTGCGCGGCTGAAGGTTTCATCAATACCGTATCCAAAAAAATGCTGTCTGCTGGAAAATCACAGTCCACAAACGCTTTTCGTTCGCTCATACGGTCTCACGCAGATATTGATGGGATTACCAGTTTTGCCCTTGGTAAGTATCGCCGTGCAATTCCAACACGTGATCGCGCGGCGGTGAACAAGGAAATCGTAAACTTTATGGCGCGCACGATGGCGGGCTATGGAAAAAAGTTTAAAGGTGACAGGGTCGCGATTGCCAGGTGCCGCAAGTCTGGCAAGTTTCTGACGGTTGATAGCAAGTTAGTGCAGCCGAACCGGCGCACACAAAAGTTTGTGTGGAAGCTCAGGGGTTCAGGCAATTACAAAATCAGCGACCTCAATGTGCAAGGTATTTGGCTTGCCCAACTCATGCGTACAAATTTCAACTCAGCCATTAAAAAGAGCGGCGGCAACATCTCAGGCCTTTATGCCTATTTGGGCGTGAAGAACCGAACTGTCGACAGAAAATAGACACATAGCTTATCAGCATTTTTGTCATAATTTGGGTGCCGCGCGAAGAATTGGTTCTGTACGAATTTGTGGATATGGCTCTGTAAGAGTTGCACAGGGTGTCTAAAGATCACCCTTTTTAGATACCAGCAACAAGAGCAATCCAATGAGCATCAATTATTTCGGCATTAACACCGAGGCAGTAAACCTCCTTCTTTCAGTTAAAAAACATGTTTCCTCCATAGATACTAACCTCAAGGCGCTCGTTGAGCTTCGCGTGTCGCAGATAAATGGGTGCGCATACTGCATCGACCTTCATGCCAACGAAGCCAGAGGAGCTGGAGAACCCCAGCAAAAGATCGATTGTTTGTCGGTATGGGAAGAGTGTGGGCTTTTTTCCACGCGCGAGATGGCAGCTCTTGGTTGGGCAGAGCACGTAACGAACATCTCCACCAACACCGGTTCAGAAACCAAACGTAATGAGCTTCTTCAACATTTCAGCGAGAAAGAAGCCGTAGATCTAACACTCATTATTGCCACCATGAACGCGATGAACAGAATGGCCATAAGCTTTGGCGATAAACCCCCAAAACGCAGCGCGCCCTAAAGTGCCATCAGGGAGACGCACCCTCATCACACCAAATTTTGCGCATCCAGATGTTTCTCCGCGAAAAGCAATCTAGCGGGCAAACTTCTTGTAATGAATGCGCTTTGGCTCCACCGCGTCAGGGCCAAGGCGGCGCTTCTTATCTTCTTCGTAATCTTCGAAGTTGCCTTCAAACCACTCCACATGGCTGTCGCCTTCAAAGGCCAGAATATGAGTGGCGAGGCGGTCGAGGAACATACGATCATGTGAGATGATAACAGCACATCCGGCGAAATCTTCCAACGCATCTTCAAGAGCGGCCAAAGTTTCGGTGTCCAGATCATTGGTTGGTTCGTCAAGCAGCAGAACATTGGCGCCACTTTTCAGCATTTTTGCCAAATGCACGCGGTTACGCTGGCCGCCAGAAAGTGTGCCTACGGGCTGTTGTTGATCGCCACCCTTGAAATTGAATGCACCCACATATGCACGTGAATTCATTTCGTGCTTGCCCAGTTCCAGCACTTCAAGTTCGTCTGAGATGGCCTGCCAGACGGTTTGCTTGGGATCGAGATCATCACGCGATTGATCGACATAGCCAAGCTTCACAGTGTCGCCCAGTTTAATCGTTCCCTCATCGGGTTGCTCCTGGTCAGTGAGCATGCGGAACAATGTTGTTTTACCTGCACCATTAGGACCGATCACACCGACAATGCCGCCCGGTGGCAAGCGGAACGAGAGCTTGTCAATTAACAAACGGTCGTCATAACCCTTTGAAAGCTCTTCCGCCTCAATCACCACATCGCCCAGACGTGGCCCGGGCGGGATGATGATTTGGGCCTTACCAGGTGCGCGATCAATATTGCGCTTCAGCAATTCATCATATGCACTAATACGGGCTTTTGATTTGGCTTGGCGCGCCCGTTGACCTTGTGCCATCCACTCACGCTCGCGGGAGATTGTGCGCTGGCGGGCGGCTTCTTCGCGGCCTTCCTGCTGCAGTCGTTTAGACTTGGCTTCCAGATAGGCTGAGTAATTTCCTTCATAGGGAATGCCGCTGCCCCGGTCGAGTTCCAAAATCCAACCCGTAACATTGTCGAGGAAATAGCGGTCATGGGTTACGATGAGTACAGCGCCCTTAAACTCGCGCAGATGTTTCTCAAGCCACGCAACTGTCTCAGCATCAAGGTGGTTGGTGGGCTCATCGAGCAACAGCAAATCGGGTTCATCAAGCAGAAGCCGGCAGAGCGCGACGCGGCGTTTTTCACCACCCGAGAGCACGCTTACTTCAGCATCACCGGGCGGGCAGCGCAGTGCTTCCATTGCCATCTCAACTTTTGAGTCCAAGTCCCAGAGATTATCAGCATCAATCTGATCTTGAAGTTTGCCTGCTTCTTCCGCGGTTTCATCGGAATAGTTCATCATCAGGTCGTTATAGCGGTCGAGGATCGCCTGCTTTTCAGCAACCCCTTCCATAACATTGCCCTTAACATCCTTGGTCTCATCAAGCTCAGGCTCCTGCGCCAGGTATCCAACCTTGGCACCATCAGCCACCCAGGCCTCGCCCTGATATTCAGTTTCCAGCCCCGCCATGATTTTCAGCAATGTCGATTTACCAGAACCATTGGGTCCCAGCACACCGATCTTGGCATCGGGATAGAACTGCAGATGGATGTTATCGAGAACTTTTTTACCGCCTGTGTAGACCTTTGAAAGGCCTTGCATGAAATAGATAAACTGCCGCGCCATGGCCGGACCGTGCTCCGTGAATCGCTATGATGGATAGGTATTAGACGCGCTTTTAGCCGAACTGGGAGCCCGCGGCAATATCAGGAAATCTCCATAATGATTTCACAGTGTTGCCGCAGTCTTTGTATTGAAGGTTGTATCTTCAATATTTTTTTCCGGACATTATTCGAAAATGAAAAAATCTCTCAAAAACATCGCATTATCAGGTTCCTTGCTGATTTTTGGCTTATCCGCGACAGCAGCACTTGCGCAAGACATGGAAATCGAATGGCGTAGCGCGGATGGCAGAAAACTCTCAATCACCGCACCTGGTGGAAATTTCTCTTACGGCGTCAAAGGTGGCGACTTCAGCGGTTATAATTCAGATGGATCTGCGTACCGCGTTGGCAACCTGGCGATTAGCTATAATGCCAACGGAAAACCTTACCGGATCGGGGGTGTCGACATTGCCTATAACGCGAATGGCAGCGTGCAACGTGTGGGCGGGCTATAGATAGATTACGACGCCAAGGGGGGCGCCTATCGCCTTACAGGTAAAGTAAAATAGTCCTTCATCTTGTGATGCGCCATGCAACGATTTAGGCTGATCTCTTGAGCCATACATCTTGGCTGGGAGATAAGAAATGTGTGCTGGCGTCGCCCTGGACTATCAAACTTTCACGTGTTGTGCCGGATAGGCGTTTGTTAAGCGCAAGCAAAAATCGGTATCTGCTGTTTGGTTTGCTCGCGGCTTTTTGCTGGGGCACACACAGTGTCATTGTCAGATATCTCACGAGCGATTTGCACGGCATCCCCATCGCTGCCCTAAGGCTGGTCATCGCGGCGGTTACGCTGTTTATCATCTTGCGCGCAATGAAAGTGAAAATCTCTATCAATCTGCGCGATTGGACCTTACGGATCGCGGTTCTCTCTACCGTGGTAAACTACATATTTTTTCACATTGGCTTGGAGCACACCGGAGCGTCCAACGCCATGATGTTGGAGAATACCGCCCCGTTCTTTGTGCTCATTTTCCTTGTCATTTTTGCAAAACAGCACTTGATGCTCAAAGATGTATTCGCCACTGGCATCGCCCTTGTTGGCGTGTTCCTAACCGTGGCGCACGATATACAAATTGGCGGTGAAGGGTTTTATGGCGACACCCTGGAACTGGTTGCGGGCGTAAGCTGGGCTGGGTTCATGATCGCCAGCAGCCAGGCGATGCGCGCCACCAACACCACTGGCGAGCGGTTGAATTTTCTTTTCGGCGTGTTTACCTGCTCTGCTGTTCTGCTCCTTCCCTTGTGTCTGTTCTTTGAAATAGACCCCACATTGAACGATGTGTTCTTTCTCTTTTTACTCGGCATGGTGCCCACAGCACTTGCCTACTATCTTTGGTACGAAGCCGCCTCGCAGCTCCCCACAATCACCGCTTCATTAATGTTCACGCTCTCAGTCGTTTTCACATTCATCAATGCAGCTCTCTTTCTGGGTGAGGAAATAACGCTCAATACAGCTTTGGGGGCAGCATTGATTGTTGCAGGAATTGCGATCACATCACTCGGCAATAAGCCTAAGGTGAATTGAGCTCACCGAACTTGGCGAAATTCAATCTCAAAATGTCGCTGACGCATACAACGCTCAAAGATTTGCACTATTACTATCTCTGCAGATACACTTTGCACCCAGTACTCCTTGGGGAGGTTTTGCAATGACCCTAATCGACCAGAAATCATTGGATCGCGTGCGCCAACACGTGACCACAGCGCGCGGGTTGCCGAACTCATTTTACACCAATAAGGAAGTGTTTGATCTGGAAAAGCGCGCCGTGTTTGGAAACAACTGGGCGTGTATTGGGTTTGCCAAGGATGTTCCCAATCCAGGTGATGCGAAGCCAATTGAATTTCTCGATCAACCCTATCTAGCCGTGCGCGGCAAAGATGGCGAAGTGCGGGTGTTTGAAAACATTTGCCGCCACCGCGGTATGATTTTGATGACCGAACCCACATCCACCAAAGGTGTTATCCGCTGCCCCTATCATTCTTGGTGCTACAGCCTTGATGGTGCGTTACGCACCACGCCGCATGTGGGCGGCCCTGGCCACAACACCCACGAATGCGTGAAGCGCGACGAACTTGGCTTGAATGAAATCCGTTCACATGTGTGGATGGATATGATCTTCGTCAACTTATCCGGCAACGCACCCGCATTTGAAGACTATGCATCAAATGTGATCGAGCGCTGGAAGGAATTTCACGGCAAGCAGATTTATCATGGCGGTGGCGCGTCTTCCTTTGCCCTTAACGTTAAGACCAATTGGAAGCTCGCTGTTGAGAACTATACCGAAGCCTATCACCTTCCCTGGATTCACCCTGGCCTTAACAGCTATTCGCGCCTGGAAGATCATTACAATATCGTCGAACCAAAGCGTTTCTCAGGGCAAGGTACTGTGGTTTACAATCCAACGCTTGAGGAAGACGGCAAAAAATTCACCGATTTTGAAGGCTTGTCTGACAAATGGGATACTGGTGCTGAATATATCGCGCTCTATCCAAATGTTCTGCTCGGCATTCACCGCGATCACTTCTTCAGCATATTGCTCGAACCTGTAAGCAACGACGCCACGATCGAACGTGTAGAGATTTATTACACGAGCGAAGAAAATGCCGGCGCGGCGTATACAACCTTGCGCCAACGCAACGCGGCCATGTGGCGGGAAATCTTCGAAGAAGACATTTTCGTGGTCGAAGGCATGCAATCTGGCAGACGGGCCAGCCATTTCGATGGCGGAAAATTCTCCCCGGCCATGGACGCCCCCACCCACAATTTCCACGACTGGGTGGCAACCGAGGTGGCAAAGGAGCTTTAGGGGACTTGGTTAGAAATTACGTTGCTTACAAAGAAACTAAAATCGTTTTGCCGCGTCAGTTTACTTTCTTCTTCTTTTCAATTGCATCAATTTGGTCCAGATAGAATTGAGCTGATTGATTGTCATATTCATCACGCGATCGGATAAAGTACTGTTTTGATTTATCAAAATCTTGGGTGAGATAATACAACTCGCCCAAATTTCCTTGTGTTGCCCCTTCAGTAAATGTTCCTGATCCCTGCGCCAGTCTTTCTGCTTCTTTCAATAATTTCTCTGCGCGCTCAAAATCGCCGTGATTCATGCTGACCCAACCAGCGGTGTTGACAACAGAGAAATCGTTCAAGTTTTCAGCAGCTCGAATTTCCAGAGCTTTGTCAAAAGCCATCTTGGCTTTCTCATAGTCGCCCAATTCATGATAAGCCAGGCCAAGATTGAAATATGCTCTGAAGTAATCGGGCTTGCGTTTAATAACACCTTCCAGCAATTCAACCGATTTTTTGGGATTATACATTTCACGCAAGTACGGCAGGCGAAGCTTTCGCGCCTCAGCAACGGTCTGTTCCAATTGGTGTGGCACGGTCTGACCAAATTTATCTGCTGCCCACGCGTCATCAGAAAACCAGAACAAAACACTCAAAGAAGATGCACATATAAGATTGCGGACACAGAGCACCATTATAACTCACCCCCCGCCCAACATTCCACGCGTGACCGGGGACGCAGGCGCGCGATTGCCATTCTCCTCTCCGGCCAGAGCTTGATGGCGGGCAGCATTTAGTGCGGTTAATTGAGCACGTATCTTTCGAATCGCGGCAGCCACGCGTTCTGCGTTCAAATGAATAACATCATCTTCCTTGAATTTGCCCGTATATGGCGAGTTAACAAGAGAACGAAGGGTCCCCTTCTCGTTGATGGAAATTTCACCAAAAGTCTTCTCCCAATTAGGATGAGACATGGCAAGAACCAGCGTTACCTCTTTGGTTCTTTCTTCCATGTAATTGTCAAAAAATATGGTCGCCCACTGCAATGGACCTGCACACAGCATAAATACAAGCGCTGTTTTCATGAAAAATCGGCTCAAATCTATAGCAGAATCATTGGGTTCTTCTTGCATCACAATTTCTTTTACATTTTTGTAAGCAAGAAAAACGAATAGAAATGATAATCCCAGGAATCCAAATCCTAAAATCGACGTTATATTGCTGAACAACAAATTCATGATTATACCCACCGTAGAAAAATATTATGGATACTATACTTAAAGTTGAATTTACCAAAATATAGAAGTGAAGACAAGTTTTCCATTTTGCTTGCAACACCGAAACATCTCGATTGATACCTTCGCAAGGTACCGCGTTTCGCAGCAGTATCTTTCGAAAGGCAAATTCACTCGGCACCTTGACATTTGTCTCAAATGAGAAATATATGTCTCATGAACAAAATCAGACCAACCACCAAAGACGCTATCCTTGAAGCCGCGTTCCAAACCTTTAGCAAAACGCCGCGCGCCTCACTGGGCGACGTGGCAAAGCGTGCAGGTGTTGGGCGCGCAACCCTGCATCGCCACTTCAGTTCCCGCGAGGCTCTTATGGTCGCCTTGGCCCACACAGCCGTTGCGGAGCTTAACGCTGCCGTTGAAGCAGCAACCAAAGATGCGCAAAGCCACACCGATGGCCTTCGCCGCGCGCTCACGGCCATTATTCCGCTTGCCGAGCGGCAATGGTTTTTGACCCATGAGCAGCTTGAGCACGACCCTGAAATCGCCGCGGCCTACGACGCCGACATGAAAGAGCTGGAGGCGGAAATTTCGGCCGCAAAAGCAGAAGGTGCTTTCGATCCAGAACTGACCGACAGGTGGATCGCGATCACCTATGAAAACCTTATTTACAGCGCCTGGACGTTGGTGCGCGATGGCGAGGCCACCCCCTCCCAGGCCGCCGACATGGCGTGGCGTACGCTTACTCGAGGATGTGGAGTCCACAAATGAATATTGAATATCTGACGCAACTTAGCACCCAGGTCGAAAACGCATTCTATTTAATTGGCGCAGCCGTTCTCTTGATCGAACTGGCGAAAAACTGGTTCGAAGGCTCCCTCAAAGGGCGCAATTTTGTGGAAATGATTGCCAGCGCGTCAACGCAAATTCCATATTTTCTGGTGGAAGTTTTCATCATGACCGGCTCCTATGGGCTCTACTACATTATTGCCGATAATTTTGTGCCCTGGTCCATTCCAGTGAACTGGTGGACGATTGCTCTGGCACTGCTTGCCGCTGACTTCTTTTATTACTTGGAACACCGCATCGCCCACGAGATTCGCATCTTGTGGACACAACACGCGGTTCATCATTCATCACGCGAACTCAACTTTATCACCTCCATCCGGTTTGGCCCGCTTGAAGGCGTGTGGTCGCTATTGGCATCTTTGCCCATGATCTTTATGGGATTTCCGCCTGAACTGGTGTTTTTTGGAGCCATCGCGGTTCTTGCCTATCAAACCTGGATTCATACCGAAGCTATAGGCAAATTGGGCCCGCTCGAACTGGTGCTGAACACCCCCTCGCACCACCGCGTGCATCATGGTGCAGACAAGAAATATCTCGACAAAAATTATGGCGGCGCGCTGATCATCTGGGACCGTCTGTTCGGCACTTTCCAGGTTGAAGAGGAAACGCCGCGCTATGGCCTTGCCCGCGATTTCGACAGCCGCAACCCTATCCATGTCTGGTTCTCCGAACTGCCCCAACTCTGGCGGGACCTCAAGAACGCCTCGAGCGCAAAGGAAGTGTTCATGCGCCTTTTTGGTCGGCCTGGATGGCAACCGAAATAACCATTATCCAAGAACACCCGCGCGCCCATGCTCACTAAAAAACCCATAACGATAGGCCGCTTGCTAAAAGTCTTTCTGGGATCAATTGGCATCACCTGGGCATTGACCCTGTGTGAAGCCGCCCTGCTCGCTCTCGTGCCTTTGTTCATCGGCTTCGCCATTGATGGCTTGCTGGCGCACAACACTCAACCCTTGATCACACTGGCGTGCGTGCTTTCGGGCCTTATCGTCATTGGTGTCATCAGGCGGCTTTACGACACGCGCGCGTATGGCACCATGCGTGTCGAAATTGGCAGAGCACTTACTGAAGGGCGGGATAAAGGTGCTGTCTCAAAAACCAATGCCCGGCTTGGCATGGGCCGCGAGTTGGTCGATTTTCTGGAAGAGCAAGTGCCGCAAGTGCTGAATGCGATCGTACAGCTGATTGTAGCCATTGTTATACTTTATTCGTTTCATCCTGTGCTGTCATATAGCGCCCTCGCCGCAGGAGTTGTGATGCTGGCCGGTTATGGCATCGTTCATCGCCATTTCTTTCAGCTCAATGCTGTTCTCAATCAGCAAACAGAAAAGCAGGTCGGCATTATTGGTGATGGACCTTCTTCGGCCGTTTTGGCGCATTTAACCAAGCTGCGCGGAATCGAGGTGAAACTTTCCGAAGCGGAAGCTTATCTCTTTGGCGCTATTTTTACGGTCCTGCTCGGGTTGATAATCTTTAATCTGTGGTTTGCTGCAGGACATATTGAGCCAACGGTTGGAAAGGTATTCTCCATCATCAGCTACACATGGGAATTTGCAGAAGCAGCACTCATTTTGCCAGCAAGTTTGCAAACATGGTCACGGTTATCTGAGATCACCCAGCGCATAAATGGTGAGTTTTCGCCGAATTCGGAATAAAGAGGCACGCAAAAAATCTCAATCTTTTTTGCCAAAAACTTATCCCCGCGCATTTCAGCCCCCTTATTATGGGCTCACCTGATCTCATCAGGATACACAGCGTGCCCGTTTGGGCTGGTCATCTTTATGCAAGCAAGCCAATGCTTAAGCGATCAACGTGGGTCTGTGGAGAGATCAGGGTGGCGCTCTGA
>JBPCVX010000239.1:0-2528 GCA_051010095.1 Hyphomicrobiales bacterium | reverse complement strand
GATCTGGCGTTTGCGGTACTCCGCCATGCCGACCCGTTCCAGCGCGCTGGCGACCTTTTCATGGTCGCGGGGTGTGGCGATACGCAACCAGTTCATATGGCCGTATCTGCCCATCATGACGACGTCTTCGACCAGGACGGGAAAATTCCAGTCCACTTCTTCAGACTGCGGCACGTAAGCGACGAGATTTTCCTCCAGCGCCTCCTCTTCGCTCATGCCAAGTATCGTCACGTTACCCTTGGCCAGCGGTACAAAGCCCATGATTGCCTTGAACAGGGTCGACTTGCCCGAACCGTTGACGCCTACCAGCGCAGTGATGGTGCCGACAGGCAGAGAAAAGCTGGCGTCATAAAGGGCAGTGTGGCCATTGCGGTATGTGACGGTTACGTCACGGACTTCAAGCCCCTCATCATGCAATTGATTAGCGCTTACCGGGTTCAGCATTATTTCAATCCTGCCACGATTGTTTCTGCCGTCACCGTGAGAAGATCGAGATAGGTGGGCACTGGTCCATCGGGACCCGACAGTGAGTCCACATAAAGCACGCCGCCATATCCGGCATCGGTTTCGCGGGCAACCTGTTTTGCCGCAGCGGGTGAAATGGTACTCTCACTGAACACTGCCTTTATGTTGTTGGCACGCACTGCGTCGATCACTCGTCGTACCTGTTGAGGAGTGCCCTGCTGGTCAGCATTGATTGGCCACAAAAACAGTTCTTTCAGGTTGAAGTCCCGTGCGAGATAGGAAAATGCTCCCTCACTGGTTACCAACCAGCGTTGGCTTTCCGGGATGCTGTCCAGGGCTTCGCGAATGGGCGCGACCCGGGCATTGATTTCAGCCTTGTATTTTTCGGCGTTTGCCATGTAGACGGTAGAATTTTCCGGGTCCTGTTCAGCCATGGCGCGAGCAATGTTGTCGACATATGCCCGCGCATCGGTGGGGCTCATCCACGCATGGGGGTTGGGTTTGCCCGAGTAGGGTCCTTCAACAATGCCCATCGGCTGAACACCATCACTGATGACGACCGAAGGCACGCCTGAAAGATTGGCCAGGAATTTCTCAAACCACTGCTCCAGGTTCAAACCGTTCCACAAGATCAGTCCGGCGCCCTGCGCACGCACAATATCTTTCGGCGTTGGTTGGTAGTTGTGTATCTCTGCGCCAGGCTTGGTGATGGACACCACGTCTGCTGCGTCGCCCGCAACATTTGCAGCCATGTCGGCGATGATCGTGAAGGTGGTGACAACCTTGAGTCGCGCATGGGCGCCCTGCGCAAAGCTGAGCATGAGTGCGGCGAGGGCAATGACGAGGGTTGGTTTTTTCAGATAACGAAGCACGTGTAATGGTCCTGGTTGAAGTCGATAATGCCACTTTATGTAAATGCAAATTATTTGCAATAAGGATTTTGTCGCAGGCCGATTGGCTATTGCAAATGATTATCAACTTGATAATTTGCCGATATGGCTACACCCTTGGACAGTGAAGAACTGCTGAATGCGCTGCGAAAATGCGGCGCACGCATTACCAAACCACGCAAGCTCATCATCCAGATACTGGCTGACAAAGGTGACGAGCACCCCGATGCAATGGATATATTCAGACGGGCTGTCCGGCAGGACGGCCGCATCTCGCTGCCAACCGTTTATCGCACCCTGAAAATGTTGGAAGAGCACGGTGCCATTCAAAGACATGCCTTTGTGGATGGCAGATCACGGTATGAACCGGCCGCCGGGCCGCACCATGATCACCTGATAGACATGGATACCGGCGCGGTCATTGAGTTTCAATCGGAGAAGATCGAACGTCTCCAGGAAGAGATCGCCCGGGAACTGGGCTACGAAATCGTCCATCACAGGCTCGAATTGTACGGTCGTAAGACTAAAGTATAACAAAATTCAGACCGTGGCATTTTTGCAACACTTTTCAAAATAATGCACCGACACCCAATCTCGCCCTTGAATGTGCAGCGCAGCGGCATCTATGGTCGGGTCATCGATAAGTCGACGGCTTACACAGATTCGCGAACGGGAGGTTCCATGCAGCGTGTACTGATATCATTTTCCGCGATTGCATTGGCAGCAGTTATTTCCATTCCATCTGCAAGTGCTGCGGCGTCGCGCAATGGCAAACAATGCAGCAACTTCATTGAGTGCCTGTTCGGCGGAATCGGTAATAGAGAACGAAGCGGTTTCAGTTTTGGCCGCGCCAACTATGGACCAAGCACCCGCAAGCTGATCAATTTTCCGCAGGGTAAACAACATGCGACCGGTACGATCATAATTGATACGTCTGAGCGCAATCTCTATTTCATTCAGCCTGGTGGGAAAGCCTACAAATACCGCGTTGGTGTTGGCCGCAAGGGTTTCCAGTGGTCAGGATCCGCCAAAATTTCCCGAAAAGCGGAGTGGCCAAGCTGGACACCTCCAAAGAGCATGATCGCGCGGGAAAAGAAAAAGGGCATAATTCTGCCCGCACGCATGGAAGGCGGACCAAACAATCCGCTCGGTGCACGCTCGCTGTATATTGGC
>JBPCVX010000238.1:0-11053 GCA_051010095.1 Hyphomicrobiales bacterium | reverse complement strand
GTGCAGAGATTGCGGGTGTTATGGCAGAGTTTTTACGGCGCAAGGGTGTATCGGCGCGACCACAGACAAATGCTGATAGCGACGTGCTGCAAATTCCATTGATCTTATGGGCAGGGCTTGGCGAGCTGTCGCGGATTGGCGAGTTGGTGCTCAACCCGTTTGTGGGTCCGCGTCTCAAATCAGTTGTCATGACAACGGACTTGCCATTGGAAGTCGACAAGCCAATTGATTTTGGCTTGCAGTATTTTTGCTCAAATTGCCTGAAGTGCGCGCGCGAATGCCCCTGCGATGCCATACCGTTTGGCGACAAAGTTATGTTCAATGGCTATGAAATGTGGAAACCCGATGTTGAGCGCTGCACCCGTTACAGGCTAACGAACCAAAAGGGAGCTGCATGCGGGCGCTGCATGAAAACCTGCCCAATAAACAAAGTCGTCGATGCCGATGGTGCTTTGCTCACCCGCGCCGCCAGTTGGTTGGGTGTTAATGCCATGTGGTTAAAACCGCTGATGGTGCCGATTGCCACATGGGCTGATGATAAACTTGGCAATGGCATGCGCAATCCCTTGAAAAAGTGGTGGTTCAACCATGAAGTTATTGATGGCGTTACCGTTGATCCGCCAAAAGGCACCAATGAACGCGACATTGATCCCAACCGCAAAGTTGATCCAGCCAAACAGAAAATGGCCTATTATACTGCAGCCCAAATGCCACCGCCTGATGTGCAGGCCCCGGTGACTGTGGTTCGAAAAGAAGCCATGGCCATGGGTGCAGAATTGGAATCGCCCGATGAGGCGCGTAAGCGTCAGAAAGATGGAGCACCTGCTCTTATCCACTATGTTCCAACGCCACTTTCTGGCAAGGGATCAAAAAAAGCCACCACCAAAAGTCCTTACAAATAAAGGCTTTTGGCGAACGCACCAATCGCGTAAACTAAAGCCATGGTCTTTTTTGTTCGTCAAATAGTGCAGTCGATTGTCACCAAGGTTGCTTCCGACCCCAAGCTTCGGGAGAAAGCGACAAATGTTGCCCGCGACCTCGTTGAAGAAGGCAAGCAAATCAAACAAGAAGAAGACCGTGCCTATGCTGCGGGCAAGGCGTTCAAACGCATGGTCAAGAAATACACAGATGAAGAGAAACCTTCTTCATAACCTCTTCGTTCACCGGCGATCCGCGCATGCGCGCACCCCCAAACACCAGTCTATTTAAAGGTTAGATACGTTGCCCAAGCATACGGCGCAACGTGCCATCTTTATCAAGCACATGATGCTTTAGTGCACCTGCCACATGCAGTCCGACAGCCACCATCAACACATTGCTAACTGCCTCGTGAAGAGTATGGCCTATACCTGCAACCGTCGCGTTATGAGCGATTGCTTTACCATCAACGAAGTTGGCTGGTACAAGCTCAAGCCCAAAGATCGCCAGGCCAAAACCGCCAGCGCCTGAAAACATGATACCCGTTATCGGCATTAAAATGGTTGCGAGAATGAGGACGTAGTGAACCACTTTCGCGGCCAAATGTTCAATATGCGAATAGGCCCCAACAGGTTCTGGAAATCCATTTTTCATGCGCCACCAGATGCGGTAAAGCGCGACAGGCAAAATCAGCATGCCGATGGATTTATGAATGGCATACAGCTGAAACGTAAACGGCGAGGCTTCGAGATCCTCCATATAGGTGCCAAGTGCAAACACGCCAATAATGGCGATGGCTATCAGCCAGTGGAGCGCAACCGTGCGCCTGGAAAATTCAGAATAAGCATCGCGTGACATAAAAATACTCCAAAAAAAATTTGCGACCCGCAGCAGGACAAAACTTTAAAAACATCTCTAAGACGAATATGGGAATAATTATGTCCGCGCGACAAAAACACCCCAAAAATAATTTTTGTAAGTGATCTCCGCTGATTTAAATCCGCCCTCCAGCATCCATGTGAGCTGATCATCAATGGATGCGTTTTGATCAAATGCATCCATGCGATCAATCGCTGCAGTCAAATCACCTTCATCTATGCCCACTTTGCGCACGTCACGCTCCCAATCAGCACGCAGTTGCGCATCGTGATGATCATGTCCGGTGGTGAACTGGTCGATATTGACGAACAGCCCGCCGGGCTTAAGCGCCTGCGCCACACTGGAGAAAACGTTCGCTTTATCTTCATGTGAAAAATGGTGAATGACGAATGATGATTTCACTGCATCAAAAGGCCCGGGAAGCTCAACACCAGTAATATCGCCATGCATAAAATCAAAGCGCGCGTCACCGTCGAACTTTTTGCGCGCCTCGTTTAACATGCCATGAGAAATATCAGACAGCAGAAACGTACATTTGGGCTCTGCATTCGCAAGCTCGCTGGCAAATGCGCCGGTGCCGGTGCCAATATCGAGCACATGGCCACCCGCGTCTAGATGATCGCTAAGGGCTGCAACTGCATTTCCATAAAGATGGTCATAATCAGGAATAAGCGCGCTGCGCGCTTGATCATATTGTTTGGCCACCCCGCCAAATGCATCTGCAATTTCTGTCATAAAAAGGCTCCGTGAAAACACGGAGCCTAATCTGAGTTTCTTGGCCAGGCAAGCATCAGTGCTAAATCCTCACTGCGCGTTAAGCGCTTGCCAGCGCGCGTTCCCCATCTTCATCAAGGGTTTCATCAAGGATGCGCTTAAGATCATCACGCTGATAAGGCTTCATGATGAGGTTGTCTTTGATGCGCGGCTCTTCTTGATGAACCATCGCACCCTTTGGATAACCAGATGCATGCACCACTTTCAGCTTGGGGTTAAGCTGCAGCGCAGCTTGCGACAAATCAAAGCCGTTCATACCGCCGGGCATCACAACATCGGTGAACAGCACATCAATATCTTTGTGCGCCTGCAATATGCCAAGCGCTGATATGCCATCTTCCGCCTCCAGCACGTCATGGCCGAAGCTCTCCATCATGCCAACTGCAACACTGCGCACTTCTGGCTGATCCTCCACAACAAGAATACGACGACGGCGTGCCTCGCGTGCTTCCGCCAGCACAACGGGAGTTGATGCAGGCTTGCCTGGTTCTTGAGCGTCCAGACGTGGCAGATACATTTTCACCGCAGTGCCATGACCCTTTTCGCTGTAGATTTTGATATGGCCGCCAGATTGTTTGATGAACCCATAAACCATGGAGAGCCCAAGGCCTGACCCCTCGCCCACATCTTTGGTGGTCACAAAGGGTTCAAACACATTCTCCAATACTTCATTGGAAATGCCCGTGCCCGTATCAGACACCGCAATGAGCACATAGTTCCCCGGCGCCACCTCACTATGTTTTGCCGCATAATCATGATCGAGATAGCTAGATGAAGTCTCAATCGTCAGCCGCCCGCCATTCGGCATGGCGTCGCGGGCATTAATCGCCAAGTTAAGAATGGAGCTTTCAAGCTGCGATTGATCAACGCTCACTTTGGGCATGCCATCCATAAGATCAACCTTGAGCTCAATGGCACCGCCGATCGTGCGGTCAAGTATGTGCCCCATGCCTTCAATCATCGTGTTCACACCGGTCACATCTGGCGCGAGCGACTGGCGTCGTGCAAAGGCAAGCAATTGCGCGGTGAGTTTAGAGCCACGTTCAGCTGCATCCATTGCTTCTGAGGCACGTTTTTGTGCTTTTTCATCGGTGTGTAAGGCTGCTTCAACAAGCTGGAGATTTCCGATAACAATCTGCAACAGATTGTTGAAATCGTGCGCGATGCCGCCTGTGAGCTGGCCAACCGCTTCCATCTTCTGCGCCTGCTTAAGTTTTTCCTCAGCCTCGCGGCGATTTGTCAGATCAACAATCTGCACCACAAAATTCGACACCCGGCCATCGCTGTCGCGCACAACCGAAATCGAGGTCAAACCCCAAACCTTGCGGCCAGTCACCGTGTTGTAACGCAGCTCCATCTGGCAGGACTTGTCCTCACCGGAGAGCAGACGGCCAATATGGGTCAACAGAACGGGTCTGTCTTCTTCATCCACCAGCGATTGCAGGCGGAATTTCATTAACTCGCTCTCAGGCGTGTTGAGCAACTCACAAAATGAATTGTTGCCAGCCACCAGATAACCATCAGGCGATACTAAGACGATGCCGTGGGCAGCAGCTTCAAAAGACCCCCTAAAGCGCTCTTCGCTCTGACGCAGCGCAGATTCAGCAGCACGTTCCCGGGTAACATCATTCATCACCACCACAGAGCGTTCCACCCGCCCCAAATCATTGCGATAGCCGATGGTCGAAAACTGTACATCGCGCTGTTTGCCGTCTTTATTCAGAAACGTAATGTTTTCATTCTTAATCGCACCAGATTTGAAGAACGTCGGATAAACCTGCTGCATCAGATAGTCGTGGCTCTCCGGCTTCATGAGATCACGCACCCGAATTCCCTCAAGCGCGTTGGCATCATACCCCGTCCATTCGCACCATTGTTGATTGGCGCCTGTAACACGCCCCTCATCATCAACGAACATCAGCATAACAGGAAGGCTATGTAGCAGTTTTTCATACAGCTCGCTGGGCTGGCTTGGGAAAATGCTCACCTTTTCGCTCTCTCCAAATTTTTGGACATCTTCGCTCATAAAAGGTGATAACGCTGGCATCGGTTCAGGTCTCATGAGTATCATCCATTCTGCGCGATATGGGTGTGTTTGCCTTTTTGGCGCAAGTTCAAAGTCTTAGTGGAAATTCGTGAATCACCCGTTCCGCGCGCGGGCAAAAATTGATTAAAATTTTAACGAAATCGGATAGGGCCCGAAACATGATCCAGCTTGCAGCCAATCTCACCATGTTATTTCCAGAACTTCCGTTCACTGATCGCTTTGCAGCAGCACGCGCTGCTGGTTTTACAGCTGTTGAGTTCCTGTTTCCCTATCAATGGCCAGCTGAGCAATTGCACGAGAAGATTAAACAATCCGGCGTTAAACAAGTGCTGTTTAACCTGCCGCCAGGAGACTGGGACAAAGGCGAGCGCGGGCTTGCATGCTTGCCTGGACGGCAAGACGAGTTTCAAGAAAGTGTTGGGCGCGCAATTGAATATGCAAAGGTGCTTGAAACACCGCGAATGCATTGCATGGCCGGAGTTATACCTGAAGGCGCACAAGCTGAGGCATTGCAGGAAACTTACGTTGAAAACCTAAAATTTGCTGCACGTGCTTGCGAACGTGAAAACATCGGCATTTTGATAGAACCGATTAATCCGTTTGATGTGCCCGGGTACTTCCTTAACTACAGCAACCAAGCGCTCGATATCTTGCAACGCGCCTCACACCCAAATTTAAAACTTCAATACGACCTCTATCACATGCACCGCATCGGCGATGACATGCCATCATTTATCGCAAAGAACATTGGGCACATCGCGCATTTTCAAGTGGCCGGCCATCCAGGGCGCCATGAACCAGATTGCGGGGAAGTGCCATACAGTGCAGCCTTCGATGCGATCAATGCGCAAGATTACGCTGGGTGGATTGGGTGTGAATACATTCCTGAGAGTACGACGCTGGCCGGGTTAACTTGGGCCGAGCATTGGCTCAACACCTGATGTGCCTTCTTTAATGAATGCGGCCTGCTTCCAATTCGGCCTCACGCTGGGCAAGTAGTTTTTTCTGATAGCGCCCCTGCACCACATCAACGATTACCAATACTGCAATCACGAAGTAGAACGTGCTCTTGGCCATTGCCTCAATCGGGTAACCAAAGAATTTCAGATGCGCCAAATGACCACCTTCAGACAACAGCATGATGCCAACGATAAACAGGATGAACAGGCCAAGGACTTCATACATGCGGTTACGTTTTAAAAATTCCGCCACGTGATCTGCCAGAAAAATCATCATTAAACCTGATAAAATGATCGCGGTTGCCATGATCCAGAAATTGTCGGTGAGCGCCATGGCGCTGAGCAATGAATCGAACGAAAAGATCAGGTTCATTGTAATGATCCAAAACAGCGCGCCACCAACAGAACGTGTTGCCTCATCGCCCAGATGAGCAATGTCATCAACCGCCAGCATATGCATGATCTCTTTCAGCGTTGTATAGACGATGAATACGCCCCCACGATCACAATCGCTGCATGCACATTGAATGAACCTTCGACTATTCCTTCAAAATGGATGTCAAAAAAAGGTTCATTAAAATATTGAATGGCGCGCGTGACACCGAACAGTAAAATTATGCGCAGGATAATCGCCAGACCAATGCCGACCCGGCGCACCATTTGCTGGCTTTCTAGGGGAACGCGTTTGGATTCGATCGATATATACAACAAATTGTCAAAGCCAAGGACGGCTTGCAACAAGATGAGCATGAACAACGTGAAAATCGCATCAAAGCTAAAAAGAGCTTCCATAACGTCTCCGAATTGCAAAAAAAATACTGCCCGGCAATGCCGGGCAGCTTCGGACGTTATTTAGCTCTTAGGCTGAACTTCTAGCAACCGTTTATAGGCGGCAGAAAAGCCAGAAAGCGAAATCGTAAATTTGAAAGGTTTGCCTGTAATCGCATCCTACATGCTGAAGTCCACCTGATTGCCCGCTTTTAGCGCGGCTAGTAATTGCGGGTTCACATCAAAAAATGCCCAGCAACCATTTGCATCGCAATGACGGATTGCCAACTTAAAAGCGTCAACGCCGCTTAAAGTTGCGGTCAAACCTTCTGGGATCAGCGTGCCAAGGGGTGAAATCGCCGCCGCACGAGAATTTTTTCCCTGAACAGGCGGATCGATAGCCAGTTCAAATATAGGCTTTTTGGTGCTGGTGAGCACAATAACCTGTTGCATAAAACAGGCACGGATGGTTTTGCCATCTTTTTGGCGGTCATCACATACAACCCGCCAACTCTTAAAAGTTTCAGCCTGTCGCTTAACCTGGTTTTGTTGCTGCGCATTTGCAAGTTTGCTAAAAGCAAAAACTGTAATAAGTACAAAAAAGATGCTTTTAGAAAAGTACCCTAGCCTTAATATCATGAGGCCACTCCAATAAATTAAAATAATTGACGTTCTTCTGCAGGATTCGAACTCATTTTTGAACAGGCGTTAATGGTATTTATGGCCAATTTTTTTCGCAAATACGCCAAAATTAGCTAGTTTAGGATTGAACGTCATATTTGATTACGGATTAAAAAATTAACGCCACACAACTATCGAAAATTGCAGGATACTTTTGACGCAGATTAGTTAGAGTCAAAGTGTCAAACCCAAAGTCTTTTAGAACGGAGTTTACAAAATGTCCGCACCCAAAAGTGGTAGCTGTTTGTGTGGCGCGATCAGTTATGAAGTGAATGGCCCGTTGCGCGATGTGATTGCGTGCCATTGCACACAATGCCGCAAAGCAAGTGGTCATCATGTGGCCGCCACGTCATGCGCTGACGAAGACATCACAATCACCGGCGACACGTTGGTTTGGTATCAATCATCTGATCGCGCCGAACGCGGCTTTTGCAGCATGTGTGGCAGCAACCTTTTTTGGAAACCACGCAGCGGCGGGCGCACGTCAATTTTTGCCGGCACACTCGATGGTGAAACCGGGTTAAAAATGGTCAGCCAGCTCTATACCGAAGACAAGGGTGACTATTACGAGATACCCGATGTTCCAGAAGTGCAGCAAACACCAATCAAATAGCTGTTGGCGAATGCCTATATACGTGTCCACTATTTGACACATCTCATGCATGCATATTATTTAACATGTGAATTAATCGAGCAAAGAGTGAGCCATTATGTTTGATTTCCGAAAGTGGGCGTCTCATGTCGTTGACTGGTCAACAGACTATTTCGAAACTCTCCGCGACAGGCCCGTGCGCCCAAACATTTCACCTGGCAATATTGCAGACCAATTGCCCAAAGTGCCGCCTGAAAAGGCTGAAAATGTTGAGGCAATATTCGAGGATTTTGAAAACATAATCTTGCCCGGCATGACCCATTGGCAACATCCGCGTTTCTTCGCCTACTTTCCCGCAAACTCCAGTCCACCTTCAGTTGTCGCTGAATACCTTACCGCAACCTTGGCCGCCCAATGCATGTTATGGCAAACCTCGCCTGCTGCTACCGAGCTTGAAATCGTCACCATGAACTGGATGCGCCAGGCAATTGCATTGCCTGAAACTTTTACCGGGGTCATTCAAGATAGCGCCTCTGGGGCAACTTTATGCGCAATTTTGACCATGCGTGAGCGCAGCCTTGCCTGGCAGGGAAATTCTAAAGGGTTGGCGCAAGGTCCGCTGTTGCGCATTTATGCTTCTGCGCATGCTCACTCATCAATAGACAAAGCTGTGCGCATTGCAGGGCTTGGGGAAGACAATCTAGTTAAAGTACCCGTACATGAGGCGCAGCATGCAACCGACGTGGAAGCGCTTGAAGCCGCAATTCAGGCGGACCTTGCGAAGGGTTATGTGCCTGCAGGCATTGTGGCTGTGACGGGCGCGACAAGTGTCGGCGCATCTGACGATATCAATGCGGTGTGCGATGTTGCGGAACGACATGGTTTGTATGTTCATGTCGATGCGGCATGGGCAGGTAGCGCTATGATATGCCCTGAGTTCCGCGCCTATTTTGAGGGTGCTGAACGTGCCGACAGCATCACCTTCAACCCCCACAAGTGGATGGGCGTGAATTTCGACTGCTGCGCCCACTTTGTACGCACACCTGAAGATTTGGTGCGCACGCTTGCCATCCAGCCAGAATTTTTGAAGACGCAGGGCCAAACCAACGTCATCAATTTCTCTGAATGGTCGGTTCCCCTTGGTAGACGGTTTCGCGCGCTGAAACTCTGGTTTGTGATTCGCGCCTATGGTTTAGAGGGCCTGCGTGAGATGGTTCGCAATCACGTTGCGTGGTCGCAGGAGCTGGCGCAGCAAATCGATGAGGCCGATAATTTTGAGTTGGTAACACAACCTATGTTGTCGCTGTTTAGTTTTCGCTACACACCGAACAATGAAACCGAACTGGACGCCGTAAACGAAAAGCTGCTCGACCGCATTAACAGCGATGGACGCATCTATCTCACCCAAACACGCCATGATGGCGCGTTCGTCATTCGTTTTCAGGTAGGTCAATTTCAAGCAACCCGAGACGACGTACAGTTTGCCTGGGCAGTCATTCAGGAGATGGCGCGCGCGGTTTAAAGGCGCACAACAAAAAACGGCACGGAATACCTCCGTGCCGTTTTTTTCACCCAGACCCAATGTCCCGATCAGGACTGAGTTTAATGGTGTCGTAGTTCGTGACGCCATTCACGCGCAGTGCATCCATAATGTGATTTAAACGCACGTGAAAAGTGGGAAAGTTCGTTAAAGCACCAGTCAAACGCGATATCACCAATCTTGCGGTGGGCATGATCTATCGCGCGCAACTGCGCTGCGGCTCCTTGAAGCCGTCGGTTCAGAATATACTGGCCGACTGTAAGCCCCTTGCCTTCAAACACCTTATGAACCTGACGTACAGAAATACCAAACTGGCGCGCGATAAGCTCGTGATTGAGTTCAGGATTTCGCAGATTGGCATCGATATGGCGCTGGATCGTAAGACGTAGGCCCGAATGGGCATCACGCATATCAAAATGCTCATCTTCACCAACAGATGCATCAAGAGACATCGCCAATATATCAAGAAACGTCTCAACAAGTTGACGATATTGCGGGAAGTCGGAAGACATGCCCTCACGCGCGAGCACATTGAAAGCTTCTTTCAGCACTACGCCAAGAAACGGATCTTGGAACAGCTTGCTCTCAATCGAGTTTTCCCCTTTAGCAACGCGAGATATAATCGCTTCGCGCGGCACCTTAAACATGGTCAACCCAAAGAATGCCTGAGAATCACTCGTTAATGAAAAAGGTTCTGCGAGATCAATCAAGGCAAGGTCATCGCCACACACGATAAACGACGCATCGCTGTATTGGATGGAAAGTTTGCCCATCGGATTGCCAATGAGAAGCACATCATCATTTCCATCAGCGGCAATATGTTCAGACGTGCGCATCAACTTGTGGCCTGTACCAATGACAGAAGTCACTAAGTGGGAGCCAATTCTGCGCACCAGCATTTTCATGGAAAAATCCAACTGCTGGTTTTGACCGATATCTGCGTCAAACCCACAATAATGCGTACACATTAATTCTTGGAAGCGCGACAGCCGGTCATTTACGGGAAAAGCTTTTAAATCTTCTTCAAAAATCGAATCATCAATAGTTTCATGCATCATGATTTTAACATTCAAAATAAAATTTCAAGGTTGCCGACTTCGGCAAAAAATTAAAACATTCATCAAAAAAGATGTGTTTATTAAAATTATAAGAATCTATTCAGCATTTGTTTCCACAGCCCTTTAAAATTAATTTTCTAACAGCCAAAACATGAAAATGGATAATTTTCCACGCTTTGAATAAACGCTAATTACTGGCATCAGAAGGAATTTGACGTTTAGGATTCGACAGACCTTACGTTTAATCTTAAAATTACTTGTCAACGAAAATAACTTCATTTTCTTAGTAAAGTTGAATTCAAATTTCCTTCACGTGTGAAGTAATATTCACTAAATACAAACTAAACAAATATTTGATCTACCATAAGTTGAATTTTTAAACTCAGCGCATTTTTTTGTCAATTGCTCTTTTCTGCCAATTTAAATCACCAGTTGGCAGAGATTGACAACAATTTATCGATAACTCACTGAAACTCACAAAATTTTATAAACCTGGCCATTTGAAAGATATTTTATGACCGTCTAATTTCACTCAAACTTAATGCAGATGAAGGTCAACTTTTCGTTTTATCAAATCCACAGCAATCGACAATTACAGAGTGATTCGGGCAAGCACTGACATTCCTCATTCTCTAGATAAGACACGATAAGTGATTTTCGATGATTTAAAAGGAACTATTATACCGGTTGCATTTTAAGTCATACACAATCAAATCGAGCAAACCAGCACCCCCTCTCTTCAGAAGAAATTCCACTTGATACCCACCTGGTTTTTGTGTGCTTCAAACTAAAATTGTACAAGCTGAACTCAAATCGGTCACGCCGGCGGCCCAATGC
>JBPCVX010000237.1:0-4417 GCA_051010095.1 Hyphomicrobiales bacterium | reverse complement strand
CTCTTGGCCTTCACTTGAGCAACGCACCCACATCAATTCTGTTGAACCGCCCCCAATATCGAACACCAGCGCATTTTCGCATTTTGGCGATATCAGCGCCGCCGAACCCGCAAATGCCAAACGCGCTTCGGTCTCCCGATCTATTATCTCAAGCTCCAGACCGGTTTCTTCCACAACCCTGTCAATGAACTCTTGGCCGTTTTCTGTCACACGGCAGGCTTCGGTCGCGATAAGTCGTGATCTCTTGACACCACGCCACTTTAGCTTCGATGCACAGACACGTAACGCGCCGATGCACCGATCCATCGCTTCAGGTGATAATCTGCCCGTTTTACTCACACCTTCGCCCAACCGCACAATGCGCGAAAACGCATCAATAACTTTGAAACCAGATTGCGAGGGTTGCGCCACCAGCAACCGACAATTGTTTGTTCCCAGATCCAAAGCACCATAACTGGGATAAATGTTTCGGTTTTTTCGCTGGCTGCGGCGTCCACGACGACGTCTTCGTCGTTTGCGCGTTGGGTTGGGCTTTTGATCAAACGCGTCAGCATCTGCAAGTTTACAGGGTTGTCCGGCGTTTCCGAATGGCCGCTGTTCAGCGCGCTGACGCGCAGCACCTGCCGTCTCACCAGCAGCATCATCGCCATGACGCCCCACTTCCGCAGCCTGCTTTTTGCCAGGTTCAGAAGCCGAGGGCCCACGCGCGCCAGATGTTAATTTGGTCGCGTCCACTTCAAACCGTCCAGCGCGCGCCATCCTGCAACTTCTCAAAATAGTGAAGGAGACGGCGAAACTGCGCTCTAAATTTCCGTTGCAGTCATTTTAGCAGTTTCAAAGCCCGCGTAAAGAAAAGAAAAACGATGTTAGAGAAAAATCAACGTTAACAAGCATTTAATAGAAATTCTTCGAGAAATTAACTCGACATTGACAAGTTTCTTCTAGTTTCTGCGAGAATTAAACGGGGTTGAAGATGCTAAAACTAGGCGTTGGAATAAGTAATTCTAAGAACAAGCGTAGCCAGATGGCCGAGTATACCGCAAATCTCGGCAATGCGATTATGCACAAACAGTGGGATGTCGCGCTACAGGCAGCAAAAGTCGACGCAGAAGTCGCTTCTCAAGCCAAATCAGAGTTCATCGCAAATATGAGCCATGAGTTACGCACCCCGCTAAATGCGATCATCGGATTTTCCGATATTATGGCCCGCATGGACGGTCCTGAACTCGCTGATGTTCACAAATATTCCAATTACATTCAGGAAGCTGCCGACCATCTGCTCTCGTTGATCAACCAAATTTTGGAACTCTCCAAAATCCAGGCCGGCAAATTGAACATGGAGTACACCATGTTTGAGTTTGACCAGCTCGTACAATCGACAGTGAACATTATTGCGCAGCGTGCAAAAGAAGGTGAGATAGAACTGTCTTATCAAGGCACGAGCGAAGTGCCGCAGTTCTACGGCGATCCGCTGCGCATCAAGCAGGTTCTCATAAACCTCCTCACAAACGCCATTAAGTTTACACCGCCGGGTGGGCAAGTAACGCTCACCGCTCCAAAACTGGTTGGCGAATTTGTTGAAGTTTCCATCACCGACACAGGTGTTGGCATGAGCGAAGAGCAATTGCGCACCGCCATGCAACCCTTCGGTCAAGTAAACAGTTCCGAAAGTGCCAAGAATGAAGGGACCGGTCTCGGCATTCCCATTTCTAAAAGCATCATCGAGCTGCATGGCGGCACATTCGACGTAAAGAGCGCTTCCGACAAGGGCACTGTCGTGACGTTTCTGCTGCCCATCACTGCCCCAAAAACCCAAGCAACAAACGCGCACTAAGCAAACAATTAAAAACGAAAGTTATCCGACATGGACGCATTAAACACACAACAGGCACCTCTTCAGGAAACTGCAAAAGAAATCCCAGTGGGCCGGATCATTTCCGTGACAGGTGCCCAGGCAGTGGTCCTGCTCGATAACAAGAATGGCAAACTCGCCAAGGACGAACGCCCTGAAATGGGCACTCTTTTGAAGGTCGACACTCCCGATTCAACAGTGCTTGGTCTCATCTGTGCACTCGCGGTTCCGATGCCTTCGCAAGATCCTGATGGTGGTGAATTGTGCATCAGTGAAGTTGAGTTTATCGGCGAATTGCTGAAAGACGAAAATGGCATCCCGCAGGTATTTAAGCGCGGTGTGAGCAATTACCCAGGCCTTGGCGATATCGTCCATCGTGCTTCGCAAGACGAACTCAGTAAAGCTTACTCCTGCGAGGGAAGTTCCGCTATCCGTGTCGGGTTTATTCAGCAGGATTCCGCCATTCCAGCAATGGTGAAGGTCGACGATCTTCTGGGTAAGCACTTTGCGGTTCTTGGCACAACTGGTACCGGTAAATCTTGTTCCGTTGCCCTAATCATGCGCCGCATTATTGAAGCCAACCCCATGGCTCACATTCTGCTTCTCGATGTACACAGGGAGTATGCGGCAGCGTTCACAGATGTTGCAGAAATCATCACGCCGGAAAATTTGAACCTACCTTTCTGGCTTCTCAATTTTGAGGAAATCGTTGAGATCGTGTGTGGCGACCAACCCACCCGCGAAGTGGATATGGAGATCCTGCGTGATCTCATACCCATGGCCAAACAGCGTTATGCCGCAAATCAGCGTCGTGATCAGACAACCAGATTGACGGACACATCAAGCATCGGCGTGGACACGCCAGTGCCTTACCGCGTGTCTGATCTCACAGGGCTACTTGATGAATATATTGGCAAGTTGGAAATGCGTAACGATTTGGCGCCGTTTAAACGCATCAAAGCACGTATTGAGACCTTGTCGCGCGATCCGCGTTTCTCGTTCATGTTCGGTTCGCTTACCATTCAAGACACAATGGCTGAAATTATTGGCCGACTGTTCCGTATTCCCGTCGACAACAAACCGATCAGCATTCTTGAGTTGGGCGGATTACCATCAGAAGTGATCAATGTGGTCGTTTCAGTGATTTCGCGCATGGCGTTTGATTTCGGTGTTTGGTCAGAAGGCCGCGTGCCCGTCACCATCGTCTGCGAAGAGGCCCACCGCTACGTCCCAAACGACAAAACAGGCGGATTTGGGCCAACAAAACGCGCCATCTCGCGCATCGCCAAGGAGGGTCGTAAATATGGTGTCTCAATGGCGATTATCACGCAGCGCCCCGCTGAGCTTGATCCTACGATCCTTTCTCAGTGTTCCACGCTATTTTCACTGCGCTTGACCAACGAGCATGACCAGGAAATTCTGCGCGCTGGTATTTCTGATGCGGCGGCGTCCCTTTTGGAATTTGTCCCCAACATGGGAACCGGTGAGGCTGTTGCTACAGGTGAAGCGGTTGCGCTTCCCACCCGTATCAGGTTCGACAATCTGCCCGAAGAGCACTTGCCGCGCTCAATGTCAGCCAATTTCTCAAAGCGCTGGCGTGAAGATATTGAAGACGACACATTGCTGCAGGAAGTAGTGAAAAGCTGGCGTTCTAAAACGCGCTTGGGCTATGAAACATCAGGCTTAAGCGCTGCATTACCGGAAGAGGCCGCTCCAACACCCCAAGAACAAGCACAAAATCCGCAAGAGGCATTGGTGCAGGCTGCAGCTCAAGTCGGCATGGCATCCGACACTCCGCAAGCTCCTGCACAGGCGCCCGTTCAAGCGCCGGTTCAGGCCGCACCTCCTGCGCCCGAGCCACAAAGGCAAGAAAGCGGGCTGGTCAACCGCGCAGCGTTGATGCGTAAACTCGGACGCGGATAAGCGCGCATCCCCTCATGCATTTGGCCTTGAAATGAAAAAACAAGGCCACTATAAGCTGCCTGGACTACCGATTGGGGACTCGTCTAATGGTAGGACAGCGGACTCTGACTCCGTAAGTCCAGGTTCGAATCCTGGGTCCCCAGCCAACCACTCCAGCAAAACCAGAAGGCACGAGTTTCATTGCGTATTGTCGCGTGATTTCCGCGCTTTACAGGACAAACGCTTCTGCGCAGACCGGCTAAATGGCCGGAATAGGGCCGTATTATCGCGAAAGTCTGCGATCGCCATTTCGCCATACGAGTTTGAGGAGACGCGTTCAGAGAGTTGCGAAAAGCTGACGCTGATCGTGCCAGTCTGATGGCAGTGAATGACGCGAACACCATTCTGTGGTGAAGCCAAGAGGCTGTTTGCCATCCAGAATATCCCGCACAATGTCCGGGGCCAGGAACGCGAGATCAATCATTTGCTGAACGCGCCGAGGCGAAGTGTTTTCTGTTTGAGCAATTTCAGCAAAAGTCTTGCCCGTTTTGATTTGCTCAAACCATCCATGTGCTCTGGCGACATTGCGGATGAGCGTTTCATCGATTCCCGTTGGGCTGTCGGCTAGGATGAGTTTGGTCTCGACACCACGTTTCCTGAGTT
>JBPCVX010000236.1:0-3436 GCA_051010095.1 Hyphomicrobiales bacterium | reverse complement strand
CCACAGGCGTTGGCGCAATCAAACACCGGGTAGTGCTCTTCTTTCAGGTGCGGTGCACCTTCAAGGGTCATTGCGCCACACACGTGAATGTTGGCGGCATTCACTTCGTCTTTGGCAAAGCCGATCGCGCCCAGCAAATCAAAGCTCAAATCATCAAGCTGTTCATCTGAAAGCTCCAGCACATCACGGCAGAATGCTTCGCCAAGTGTGAACTTGTTGAAGGCAAACTTGATGTCGAATGCAGAACCAAGGCCTGCTTCCACCGCATCAATTTGCTCTTGCTCAAAGCCCTTGGCGCGCAGCGTCGTGTGGTTGACGCCAGGTGCCTGTGCCAATGAGCCATGGCCCACCGCGTAAACGGCAATCTCTTCAATCTCGTGTTCTCTATAGCCAAGCGTGCGCAAGGCTTCAGGAACAGCGCGGTTGATGATCTTGAAATACCCGCCGCCTGCGAGTTTTTTAAACTTCACCAAAGCGAAATCAGGCTCAATACCGGTTGTGTCGCAATCCATCACCAGGCCGATTGTGCCGGTTGGCGCGATCACGGTTGCCTGGGCGTTGCGATAGCCGTGCTCTTCACCAGCAGCCACAGCGCGGTCCCATGCAGCGGTTGCATGTTTAATCAGGCGCACATCAGGGCAGTTGGCATGATCAAGCGGCACAGGCGGTGTGCTCACCCCTTCATAACCTTCCGCCTCGCCGTGGGCGGCGCGGGCATGGTTGCGCATGACACGCAGCATGTGGCTGGCGTTTTTCTTGTGCCCGGGGAACGGGCCAAGCTCTTTCGCCATATAGGCAGAGGTTTCATAAGCAACGCCGGTCATGATGGCGGTGATGGCGCCACATATTGCGCGGCCTTCATCTGAATCGTAGCCAATGCCCGAGGTCATCAAAAGCCCGCCAATATTGGCAAAGCCCAGGCCGAGCGTGCGGAATTCGTATGACAGTTTGGCGATTTCCTTTGACGGGAATTGCGCCATGGTAACCGAGATTTCCAAAACCATGGTCCACAACCGCACACAATGCTCAAACGCTTCAATGTTGAAAGTGCCATCTTGCTGGCGGAACTGCAGCAGGTTCAATGAGGCAAGGTTACAAGCCGTATCGTCCAGGAACATATATTCCGAGCACGGGTTAGATGCGCGGATCTCGCCGGACGCCGGGCATGTGTGCCAGTCATTTACCGTGGTGTGATATTGAATGCCAGGATCAGCACATGCCCAGGCTGAATAGCCCACCTTGTCCCACAAATCGCGGGCTTTTAGTGTTTTGGTGATGCCTTCTACGCGGCGCGCCTTCAGCTCCCAATCTGCATCTTCGGCAACGGCTGCCATAAACTCATCGGTTACGCGGATGGAGTTGTTGGAGTTCTGGCCAGATACCGTGCGGTAGGCCTCTGAATCCCAGTCTGTGTCATAGGTATCGAAAGCAATCGAGGTATAGCCTTGGCGGGCAAACTGGATGACGCGCTGGATATAGTTGTCGGAAACCTGGGCGCGGCGAGCCGCCTTCACAGCGCGCTTCAACGCAGGGTTCTTGTTGATCTCAAAGCAATCAAGCCCCGGACCTTCGCAGTTCACACATGCTTTCATGATTTCGGTCATGTGCATTTTAACAGTTTTCGACCCGGTGACGAGCGCTGCTACTTTTTGCTCTTCGCGCACTTTCCAGTCGATATATTCTTCAATGTCGGGGTGATCGACATCGACCACCACCATCTTGGCAGCGCGGCGCGTGGTGCCGCCAGATTTAATCGCACCTGCAGCACGGTCACCGATCTTCAAAAAGCTCATCAGGCCAGATGATTTGCCACCACCTGATAGCGCTTCGTTTTCGCCACGAATGTGCGAGAAGTTAGAGCCGGTGCCAGAGCCATATTTAAACAGCCGCGCTTCGCGCACCCACAAATCCATGATGCCGCCTTCGTTCACCAAATCATCGGCAACAGACTGAATAAAGCAGGCATGAGGCTGGGGATGCTCATAAGCGGATTTTGAGCGGGTCAGCTTGCCGCTTTCATAGTCTACGTAATAGTGGCCTTGGCCTGGGCCATCGATGCCATATGCCCAATGTAATCCGGTGTTGAACCATTGCGGAGAGTTAGGCGCCACTTTCTGGGTGGCCAGCATGAAGCACAGCTCGTCATAAAACGCACGGGCGTCTTCTTCATCATCGAAGTAGCCGCCTTTCCAGCCCCAATAGGTCCATGTGCCAGCAAGGCGGGTAAACACCTGGCGGGCATCCCGCTCAGGGCCATAGCGTTCTTCTTCGGGAAGTTTGGCAAGCGCTTTCTCATCAGGCACCGAGCGCCACAGCCATGAAGGTACGGTGTTTTCTTCAACCGTTTTCAGCGCTGCAGGCACGCCCGCTTTACGGAAATATTTCTGCGCCAGAATATCTGCCGCCACCTGGCTGAACTGGGCTGGAACGTCAATATCTTCCAGCTTAAAGACAACCGACCCATCCGGATTACGTATTTCTGATGTTGCCTTGCGAAATTCAATTAGATCAAACGGGCCTTTTCCAGCTTCCGTGTAGTGGCGTGCAATCCGCATTATGTTCCCTCTTGCCTTGTCCTTTGCCGGTTCCCACCGGTGTTAATCCCCAGCCGTTTCCGGCGCTAAATCTCAGTACTCGTCCGGCGCAAAAAGGGCGCCGAATACGCATTTGCTGTGTCTCACTCAGTCACAACAACGCACACACCGCCTCGCATCTCCGGTTCTGCTCGTTTCCCTGAACAGTTATCCAGAAACTACCTGTCAAATTTTTTTAGGAACGGCTTATAAAGCCGCGTCAGCTGCCGGTTTCGCAAGCGAGCCGCGCCCCTCAGCCATGAAAAGAGACTAAACCCAGCTGCCCGCCCACGTCAACACCTAGTGTGTTAACGAGAGGTAAATACTATATATTGTGTTTGGGAGTTGACAACCTGTGGACAAGTCCCACAGTCGGATGATTCTCATGCACAAGGCAAGGAATTCTGAGGGTTGGCCGTCATCAACCCATTGTCCATTGCCCACCATGCAGCGCGTTTACCTTTATTAATATGCGCCAATTCGTGCTGAATTTTTTTTCGCATCTCCACATTTTTGTGCCCCGCCCTCCCATATGAGGCGCTAAATCTGGTTTGTATGGGCAATGAATCACAATTGCTGGTGGGTGAATGTCATAAAACTGAGAGAATCAGTTGGCGCTCGATTCGGATTTTGGCTTAGATGCACTCCATGAACATCCGCCCTGAAACACGCGCTGACCATGCTGCCATTCGCAACGTCATCGAGAACGCCTTTGGCCATGCGTTAGAAGCACAGCTTGTTGATGAGCTGCGCGCTTCGGGCGATGCGGTGATCGCGCTTGTGGCCGAGAATGCAGCAGGCGAGATCACCGGCCACATTTTGCTCTCAAAACTTGAACGCCCTGAGCACTGCCTGGCGCTGGC
>JBPCVX010000235.1:0-11171 GCA_051010095.1 Hyphomicrobiales bacterium | reverse complement strand
GGCAAAGAACTGGCGCCCGGTGATGAGGCGCAAAGCAATGAAGCGCTCGATGATTATGTGCGCGAATACGTTGAAAGTGCCTATCACCCAAGTGGAGCGTGCAAAATGGGCGCCACAGATGATCCTACTGCTGTCGTTGATCCGGAATGCAGAGTTATCGGGATTGAAAATTTGAGGCTTGCGGACAGTTCCATTATGCCACAAATCACGAATGGCAATCTCAACGCTCCATCCATTATGATCGGCGAGAAGGCATCCGACCTCATTCTCGGTCGCACCCCCCTACCACCTTCAAATGCTCAAAATTGGATCCATCCCAACTGGGAAACCCAACAACGCTAAGCCGCAGCTTCTTCAGTGGCAATCTTAAGTGCGGTGTCGATGTAAACTTCGCGCATGCGCTTTGCAAGCGGGCCTGGAACGCCACCTCCAATTGTCACCCCATCGATTTCCACGATGGGCAGTACGAAAGTGGAAGCAGATGATAGAAAAGCTTCATCGGCTGATTTTGCTTCCTCCGGAGTGAAGGCCCGCAACTCAACTTTGATTTGATGCTCTTCTGCCAGTCTCAATAAAACTTTTCGCCTGATACCGGGCAAAACTTCAACTGAAAGCGGGCGTGTGATGATCACACCGTCCTTAACGATATATGATGTCGAGGAAGTGCCCTCGGTCACGAGACCATCTTCAACCATCCAACCTTCCTGGGCACCTTGCTTAACGGCCTGTTCCTTGGCAACACACTGAGCAAGCAATGCAATTGATTTCACATCGCGTCGTTTCCAGCGGATGTCATCTACGGTGACGACCTTCACACCACTTTCCGCTTTTGGGTTGTTGAGCAGGCTTTTGACTTGGTGAAATGCCATCAAGGTCGTCGGCGTATCCGCAGGATAATGAAAATCACGATCCGCGACACCGCGCGTCACTTGCATATAAACAATACCTTCATCAAGCTCATTACGCTCAATAATGCCATCAATCATCGCATGAAGTTCGTCTTCGCTACACGGCCAGGCTATTTCCAATTCGCGAAGAGAACGGTCAAAACGCTCAACAAATGGCTTGCGGTCGAGCACCAAGCCACCAATAACCGGCACGACTTCATAAATGCCATCACCAAATAAATATCCACGGTCGAATATGGAAACCTTCGCGTCTTCCTCCGCCATGAATTCGCCATTGAGATAAACCGTGCGACTCATCATTATCCCCCGAGCTTTTATGCCGTGTTCTGATTGCGGGACAAAACCAGAATTTACCCGCAGTGTCCATCTCAATATGCGGTTATCTGCCTTGATTTCGTTAACCATATTGCACTTATAAATACATGCATTTTCTTTGCCAGTTGCATGCAAATTATTATGGTTTACATTTAGTTAACGAGATGTGGCATTGTAATAATTGGAGTTCTATTATGACGATCAATAGAAATCTTTTGATGACTGTGGTTGCGGCGGGAGCAGCGTTATCATTTGCTGGCACCTCCCACGCCACTGACGTGATCTCCGCCGAGTCCACAGATGACAATAGCAGCAAAGTGCGCATCTACCGCCCCACGGTCTCACAAACGGAGCCGGCTCCAGAACCACAGATCAACGAAACAAGGGTGGTCGTGAATGTGCCAATTTATGTGACCAACCGCTATCGGCGGCGTGGTTACATTCGGCGTTTCCAAGGAACGAGCTTGGCATTTGGGCCGCGTTACACTGGATTTGGCAGGTTGTATTCCGGACCACTTTATCCATTCTAACGATCACACGCTTGCCATGATGGCCGTCGCCACATAAGCTTATCGAAAATAACGGGGGGCGCGGTGTGCTGAAAAAAATTCTTGTTCCAGTTGATGGCTCTGAGCATTCGCTCAAAGCAGTGGAGTTGGCTGCCGATCTGGCCAACAAGTATGACGCTGAAGTTATACTCCTGCATGTTTTGTTGCGTGGGCACGTGCCTGCTGGCTTGAAAAAAGCGCTGGATGTCGAATTGAGTAAGTCAAAAGCACGGCCCGAAAATTTGGTAGTCATTCCGCAAGAAATAATGGCACGCGTTGAAGACAAGAACACAGCTACCCTTTCCGCTGACGCTCTTGATTTTATCGCCCGGCATGTTCTGTCTCGTGTGAAGCAGATCTGTAAGGATGCGGGTGTCAAGAAAGTTACTGAGCGTGTGGAAGAAGGAAACCCCACCCGCCATATTCTCAACATTGCAGAAAGCGCCAAAGTCGACATGATTGTTATGGGCAGTCGCGGATTGAGCGAGCTGAAAGGATTGCTGGTTGGCAGCGTCTCAAGCAAAGTCAGTCATCTTTGCACCTGCACGTGCGTTACAGTTAAATAGATATACATCATCTGGCTGGGAGATGAATTGTGAGGAAGACAATTATGGTGCGCGCTTTTGCGTGCGCGCTGCTGCTCTGCACTCAAAATGCAATAGCTGAAACACCACTTGAACGCGGCACTTATCTCATGAGATCAGTGGTGGCTTGTGGAAACTGCCACACACCTCAAACAAAAAATGGCCCACAGTTGGATCGCGAATTCGCAGGCCAACTGGTGCTCAAGGTGCCAGAATTTACGGCTGTTGCACCGAACATCACACCTGATAAAGAAACAGGCATTGGCAACTGGACAGACGATCAGATCATTGCCGCCATCCGCGAAGGCAAGCGACCCGATGGCTCGACGATTGGGCCTCCAATGCCGTTCGAGGTCTACAAAGACATATCGGATGAAGATGCCCATGCTTTGGTTGCTTACATTCGCAATGTGAAGCCGATTAAGAACTCTGTTCCAAAATCATCCTATAGTTTCCCGCTTCCTCCCGCATGGGGACCAAAAATCACGTCGGTAAAAGCTCCCGATAAATCCGATAAAGTTGCGTATGGCAGCTATCTTGTGAATGCGCTTGGCCACTGCACTGCATGCCATTCGCCTTTGGAAAAGGGCGCCCCAGACCTTGAGCACCAATTAGGTGCTGGTGGGCAGAAAATTCCAGGTCCTTGGGGAGTTGCCGTACCGCCAAATATCACACCGCACTCAGACGGTATAAAAGACTATTCAGATGCTGATATTGCAAATGCAATTCGCAAGGGTGTGCGCCCCGATGGATCGAGACTGGGCCCGCCCATGGCCTATTGGTACTACAAAAACATTTCCGATGAGGATATGAGCGCCATTGTCGCGTATTTGCGCTCTCTCAAACCACTACCAATGCCTAAGGGTTAGCGCGCGTTGGCGACCAAGCGCGATGACAATACGTGAAAGCGCCATGTCAGCGCTATCGCTGCGAATGTGAGGCCAATGGTCAAACCCCACCACAGACCTGGCGACCCGTACCCAAGTTCGAAGGCGAATAGGTAACCGCAACCAATACCTAACCCCCAATACCCAATTGCTGCAATCCACATCGGAACATAAGTGTCCTTAAGTCCACGCAGTGCGCGTGTCGAAATCGATTGCACGCCATCGGAAAGTTGGAATGCTGCGGCAATTGCAAACAATGTGGTCGCCAATTCCACCATTGGTGCATTTTCTGGATCATTTATGTCCACATAAATGCTGGCCAACTGTTTCGGGAACAACAAAAACGCCGTAGCGCCGATAACCATCAAGAACGCGCCAATGATATGCGCTACAAAACCAGATTGCCTTGCACTCATGGGCGCTTGCCGGCCCATATGATAAGAAACCCGCAAGGCGGCAGCTTCTCCAACGGAAAATACAATAATGTAAACCACCGCCACAGAGCTGGTAACTGCCAGGTTTGCAGCCAATGCGATGGCGCCAAACGTGCCCACAAGAATTGCAATCACGGCAAATAGCCCGCTTTCCAACCCTGCAATGATTCCAACGGGAATACCGAGTTTGAAAATTTCTGAAATAACCGACCAGTCGATTTTGTGGATGTTGGTGAATAAAGAATATTCGCGCAACCCGGGCGCTGTGACAACAAACACGCTAAGCGCAAATGCCATAAAAAATGAGATAATCGCAGTCGCCAGACCAGCGCCTGCAACGCCCATTTCCGGCATGCCAAATTCGCCAAAAACGAGAGAGTATGTCAGCAACGCGTTTAGAAATACCGTCGAAGCTGCGATTACCAGAACAGATCTTAGCCGCTCTAACGCCGCCAAAAATTGCCGGAAAACCGTGAACCACAAATACGGCAAGATGCTCCATATCGCATAAGTCAGATACGTCTTGGCAATTGACAAAACTTCTGGGTCTTGGCTCGTAAAAGAGAGCATTTCAGGCAAGAAATAGCAAAAAGCTGTTGTCGGTAGTCCAATCATTATGGCCACCCAAAGGCCCTGACGAACCTGGGGACGGATGCGGTGGTTTTCTCCTTCGCCAATACATCGCGAAACAAGCACGCCAACAATTGCAACCACCGCCATAGAAATTAGAGCAATCTCGAACATGAGATCGCCAGCCAAGCCAACAGCGGCAAGTTCAACACTTCCCAGACGGCCAACGATAATGCGATCCGTGATGACCATTGCATGTTCGGAAAGGTAGGCCGCTGCGAGCGGTGCAGCGATAAACACAAGCGCGCGCGCCTCACGCAAGCGCGTGGGCGTGTACCCCAAGGGCGCATCACCCACCGGCCTGTCGGTCATCGCCATAATTTGCTTCCGAGAACTTCGTAAATTTTGACCAAGCCCGTATCACGCCGGCGAAGCATTGGCTAGAAATTCTTCGAAGCGGTCCATGGCAACGTTGATTTCATCGGTACTCGCCGCATACGAGACGCGCAGATATCCCGCTCCATTCTCGCCAAAACTTTCACCATGCATAAGCGCAACGCCTGCTTCCTCCAGCAATCGCGATGCCAGTTCCCTACTAGCCCATCGCGTACCGGAAATATTAGGAAAGGCATAGAATGCGCCCCCTGGAGTGCGGCATGTTACGCCCGGCAAAGCATTCAAACGCTCCACCACAACCTCGCGGCGGGCGCGAAACGTTTCACGGTAAGCATCGATTGGCTCCCATGGTCCTGTGATCGCCGCCAACGCGGTTGTCTGTGCAACACCGTTTACACATGAATGATTGATCGTGATGAGCTTGCGCACATGATCGATCAAATGCGCTGGCCACACGCCATAACCTAATCGCCAACCGGTCATGGCAAATGTCTTCGACCAGCCATCCAACAACACGACGCGATTGCGCAGTTCTTCCACCTGCATCAAGCTTGCAGGACCGCCATCGTAAATTTGCTGGGAGTAGATTTCATCAGACAGAACCGCGACGTGGGGATGGCGAAACAGACCTTCTGCGAGTTTGTCTAATTCTGCCTTTGGCACAACTCCACCTGTTGGGTTGGCCGGTGAATTTAGAATAATCAAGCGGGTTGCTGGTGTGATCAGCGACAAGACCTCTTCCGCATCAAACGCAAAATCATTTTCTTCACGAATTGGATATCCAACCGCCTTGGCGCCGGTAAATCTGGCAGCTTCCCGATAAGGCGGAAAACCAGGATCAGGATAAAGGATTTCTGTACCCGGTCCGCCAAACAAGGCACAGGCGAAAAATATTGTCACCTTGCCGCCGGGCACCACAATAACTTCACCTGCATCTGCCTTTATGCCTAACCGTTCTGATACATGATCCACCACCGCCTCGCGCAAAATGGGCATGCCAACAGGTGAGGTATAGCCATGCGGTCCATCGCGACCCGCTCTTTCCGCTGCCTCAAGCACATGCGCTGGCGGTTGGAAATCGGGTTGGCCGATACCAAGATTGATTATCGACCGCCCCTGAGCTGCCAATGCTGCTACGCGGTCAGAAACCGCAAATGCACCCTCTTCTTCAAGAACGGTCGCGTTAGGATTGAGTTCGACCACTTAAACTTCTCCACCAAGTTTTTCGGAAAACGCTGAGAAAAACTTATCCGCTAATTTTTTCGACGTCGATTTTATGAGGCGCGATCCGATTTGAGCAATTTTCCCGCCAACCTGCGCATCGGCTGTATACGTGAGCAAGGTGCCTTCCTGCTCTTCGGTCAAAACAACATGTGCACCGCCTTTGGCATGACCTGCAATTCCGCCTTCGCCGCTTCCTGAGATTGTATAACTTTCTGGCGGATTAATTTCTGAGAGCGTAACCGCACCCTTAAATTTGGCTTTCACGGGGCCAATCTTTGTCGTTACCTTTGCTTTAAATTCCGTTGGCGAAGTCATTTCAAACTCATCACATCCCGGAATACAGGCTTCCAGAATCGCAGGGTCGTTCAACGCCGCCCAAACTTGCTCGCGGGGTGCGGGAATCCTATACTCGCCTGTGAGTTCCATATCTGTTTACACCTTTGCTAAATAAACTGCTTAAACGCAGTTGTAACTTGATTGCAGAGCCAAATTATCGTTCCATAAGCGCAAATTGGCTAGGCAAAAGTTTAGTCATAGCAAAAATACCTTGGGAGGAAGAAAATGAAGAAAACAATTTATGCCGCAATGGCGGCTGCACTCATGAGCAGCACTGCCGCTTATGCCGCTGATGAAGTTAAAGTCGGCTTTGTGACCACATTGACCACACCAGCAGGTGTATTGGGCAAGGACATGGTTGACGCTGTGAACTTGGCGATGGAGCATATCGGCGGCGAAATGGGCGGTAAGAAGGTCAATCTGATCATTGAAGATGACGGATTTAAACCTGAAATCGGCAAACAAAAAACCGACAAACTGGTAAAACAGGACGATGTTGACTTCGTTGCCGGTTTTATCTGGTCACACGTGTTGCTGGCGTCGCGCAAATCAGCGCTGGACGGCGGTAAATTCCTCATTTCTTCAAATGCAGGCCCTTCTCAGCTTGCCGGCAAGCTTTGCCATCAAAACTTCTTCTCAACCGCCTGGCAAAACGACCAGACACCGATGGCAATGGGTGAGGTATTGAACCAGCAAGGGGTCAAGTCGATCTATGTGATGGCGCCAAACTATGCGGCCGGTAAAAATATGGTGGCCGGCGTGGAGCGCACATTTAAAGGCGAAATCAAGGGCAAGGATCTAACCAAGTGGGGCAAAGATGCACAGCTTGATTTCTCTGCCGAATTGGCGAAGGCCAAAGCGTCGGGTGCTGAGGGCATATTCGCGTTTTATCCTGGCAAGGCCGGTGGTGCCTTCATCAAGCAATATCAACAAGCGGGTCTGCAAGGCGTGCTGCCGCTATACACAGTGTTCACGGTGGATGCTATTTCCCTTCCAAAACTGCAAAAAGCTAACTTTGAGGGCGTGCTTGGCTCGCAAACCACACAGTTCTGGGATCCAACTCTAGATAATGAGCAAAACAAGAAGTTTGTTTCTTCTTTCAAGGAAAAATATGGCCGCTACCCGTCGTTCTATGCAGCACAATCTTATGACACGATCTTCCTGATCAAGTCTGCAGTTGACGCTGTAAAGGGCGACACTTCTAACCAAGAGGGAATGCGCGCGGCTATGATGAAGGCAGACTTCCCGTCAGTGCGCGGAAAGTTCAGTTATGGCAACAACCACTTCCCGGTTCAGAATTTCTATCTGCGTGAAGTGGTGAAGGATGCCGATGGTGTCTGGACAACCAAAGTGGCAAAGACCGTATTTGAAAACCATCAGGACGTATACGCATCTGAATGCAAGATGTAAGTCGTTTATGGTTTTGTGAGTGAGGACCATTATGGGGAGGCTCTCAGTCTCCCCATTTTGTTTTGACGGAGAACTTAAGTGCTGACCGGGTATATGCTCAAGCGTTCTGCAAAGCGCTTTCCTGACAAGCCAGCTGTGCTTTGGCAAGGCACAGCGTTGACCTATGCCGAGTTTGATGAAAGATCCAACCAACTCGCCAACGCCCTTTTAGCGCTGGGTCTTCCCAAAGGTGCCAAGATCGGCATCATCGCCACCAACCGGCCCGAATACGCGACAGCATTTTTTGCGGTCGCACGCACCGGATATGTGTTGGTGAATGTTTCGGTTCTATACGCAGAAGATGAGCTTTCCTACGTGCTGGAAAAAGCCGACGTCCAGATTTTGCTCTTTCAGGATGTGTTTGCCGAAAAAGTGCTGGCGGTGGCCCCAGGACTTGCGAAGCTTGAAAAGCTGATCTCTATCGGCGGAGATGTCTCGGGCACAACGCTGTTCGACGATTTTCTTGCAGACCACCCTTCCACTACACCGGCAATAACACTGAACGAAAACGATCCGTTTTGCATGACCTATACCGGTGGCACCACGGGCAGACCAAAAGGTGTGTTGTTTCATCACAAGGGCCGCGCGATCACCGCTCACACGGTGATGGTTGAAGAAGCCATAGATGAACGCGATGTGGTGGGCATTGTCACCCCTATGTTTCATGTCGCAGCTCTCAACATCATGTTTCAACCTGCAATTCTTGCAGGTGCGACCGTCACGCTTTTGTCGAAGTGGAGTGTTGAAGACTTCGCCAATATGGCCCGCGAAACTCGTATGAGCGCAGCCTTCATGGTACCTACACAGGTTTCAATGCTCGTTTCTGATGAAGAATTCAGCATAGACAATTTTAGCACCTGGCGCGCATTATCCTTTGCTGGCGCCCCGATGCCCGATTGGGTTCAGCACAAAATGATGGAGCTCTTGCCCGCGGTTAAATTGACGCAAATTTATGGCCAATCAGAAATGGGCGTGGTTGCTGTGCTGCGCCACTGGTATTTACCAGAGAAGCTCGGTGCGGTTGGCCGCCAACCCTATAATGTGGATGTTGCGGTGGTGAACACAGACGGCACCCCGGTTGCTCCTGGAGAGATTGGTGAAGTTGTCTCGCGTGGCGACAATGTGATGCTGGAATATTACCGCGAACCAGAACAAACGGCAGCGTTTTTCAAGCACTCCGATGGTTGGGGCTGGACCGGCGATTTGGCAACCATCGACGAAGATGGGTTCATTACTCTCATCGACCGCTCAAAAGATATGATCATTTCAGGCGGAGAAAACATCTACCCCAAAGAGATTGAGGACGCGCTCTATGCGCATGAGAGCGTGCGTGAATGCGCCGTGTTCGGCATCCCGCATGAAAAATGGGGCGAAGTGCCTGCAGCCTATGTGGCGTTAATGGTGGGTGCCAATGTGAGTGAAGATGAGCTTGAACGCCATTGCACCAACCTATTGGCGCAGTTCAAGCGTCCTCGTCATATCAAATTTGTAGATGATTTTCCGAAGACCCCGATCGGGAAGATTCAAAAGAACCTCTTACGCAAGCCTTATTGGGAAGAGCGCAGTAAACAGATTTAGACCGAACTCCTATCAGTTAACCTTTAGCTGAACGCATCCTTAAACTCATCGGGAATAATACCTGCCCTTATGCCGCTTTCACGCGTCTCATCAGGCATGAACCAACATCTCAGTTCATGGCCTGAGCATATTTTGGTTTCACCACGCAAAACTTCATGCTCCACACGGAATGTGCTGCGCGACCAATGCGTGATCTCACTAATGCAGGTGAGTTGATCAAAATAACGCGCAGGCGCCAAGAACGTTGCTTGGGTATCCACTAAACCGTAGCCAAGTGAGCCAAATCGTTCCTGCACCTGCCGCTGGTCCATATCCTGACGGCGCATCAGTGCGTGTGTGCAGGTGTCAAACCATCTGTAAAAGTGCGGGTAGTAAACAATACCAAGAGCATCACAGTCCGACCATTCCACCCTTATTTCTATTGAGATTGACGCTGCACCGTTCATGCTCATCAGCCTTCTGTGTTGAATATCGTTATTCATCGCCAGTTTAATCGGAAAACGATGACACTAAAACCAACACTTAAAATCAAAGTACTATAGTGCCTGCACCACTTGGATGGTTCTCAAGCGGTTAATTTGCATGTAAAACAACCCCGTCTAAGGGCAGATTTGGGGGAAGCAGCTCACATGGATGCATCGCTTGTTTTCATTCAGTTTTTGAATGGACTGCAGCTAGGTGTTTTGTTGTTTCTCCTCGCCTCAGGTCTGTCGCTCACGTTCGGCATTACGGATTTTGTGAATCTTGCCCACGGTTCTCTTTATATGCTGGGTGCTTTCATTTGCGCCTCACTGACCTTTGTAACAGGGTCTTTTGTTTGGGCCATTTTACTGGCAATTCCGCTTACAGCGCTTGCGGGACTGATCATCGAAATCGGTGTCATCCGCCATCTCTATCCCAGAGACCATTTGGATCATGTGCTGGCAACCTTTGGGCTTATTCTGGTTTTTGATACGCTCGTTCACATTTTCTGGGGTGCTGAGGGCATTGCCGTGCCACTACCCAAGTGGCTTGACGGTCAAGTTGAACTGTTTGACGGCATAATTTTCCCCACATATCGACTGTTGATCATTATTTCGGGTCTATTGATTGCAGCAGGCCTTTATTGGCTGGTTAATCACACCCGGCTTGGCATGCTCATTCGCGCTGGCGCTTCCAATCGCACTATGGTGTCGGCACTTGGGATTGATATCAAAACGCTTTTTACCGGTGTGTTCGCACTCGGTGCGGTTCTTGCAGGCGTCGCAGGCATGCTCATCTCACCCATCACTGAAGCCTCAATTGGCATGGGAAATGAAATCATCATTACAGCCTTTGTTGTGATCATTGTTGGTGGCATTGGGTCCATGAAAGGTGCATTTGTTGCCGCCGTTCTCATCGGTCTTATCGATACAATGGGACGGTCGTTTCTCGATGATATTTTTAAAGTCTTCATGTCTGCCGAAGCTGCGGAAACAGCGGCCCCGGCAATTTCAGCGATGCTGATTTACATATTGATGGCTGTGGTGTTGGCGCTCAAGCCTCAGGGCTTGTTCCCACCGAAGGTGCGCTGACATGAGCGTTTTTGGGCATAAACTCAGCACCTCAATGTGGCTCAACATCATTGCTTTATTGGGACTGGCTTTAATACCGCCAATCGCTTTTTGGTCAGGTCAACCCTTTTGGGTAGATATTGCGACCAGGCTGGTCATTCTCGCAATCGCAGCGGTGAGCCTGAATCTGGTACTTGGATATGGCGGCATGGTGTCGTTTGGCCATGCAGCTTTCTTAGGCCTTGGAGCGTATGCGGTAGGAATTCCCGCCTACCATGCCACCTATGGGGAGTTCGATGCGATCGCATCCTATAATGGCTTCTTCCAGATCGGTTTGGCGATATGCGTGTCAGCACTTTTTGCGCTCATCACCGGGGCCATTTGTCTACGCACCAAAGGCGTTCATTTTA
>JBPCVX010000234.1:0-2783 GCA_051010095.1 Hyphomicrobiales bacterium | reverse complement strand
CCATAACACAGAGCTTCGGTGTATATGGCAAGCGCCTCGACGCGGGCGACCAACCGGTCGATCTCGCCGTCCATATTGCTGATCACCACCGCAAGCTTGTCGCGCATATCCGCCGATAAGGGATCGCCTTGAGCGGTCTCGCGGCCGGATTGGGTGTTGTCTTCAGTGCTATTATTTTCAGATAGAGTCGTGCTATCAGCATCTTTAGCCATTCTGGCCTCCTTAACAGGTCGGTTTGGTGAGGGTTCTGCTGGGTGGTACGAACACCTGGCGGGACCCGCATAAACAAGGGTGTTTATGCACCTATAAGTTGACTATTAATTGCATGATTTGTCAATGGGCGACTGCGCCCCACCAGAATGACTTAACGTTCATATTCTTCTGAAAGGCTTTCCGTTGAAACAGACTGCGCATTTGGGCGTTCATCTCGAACCTTCGGAACCGGCGGTTGCCATTTCTTCAAGCGCTGTCCGACTGCGCGATGAAAATCTGGAACCATGCTTTCAAGCGCGCGAATGAACCCCTTACGACTGCCAAATTTCGCACCAAGTTGATGAACCATTCTCACTTCAAATGTACTAGGTATTGCTTTCCCGTCATCACCCAAGAATGAGTGATGGCGATCCGTAGCTTCACTCAATGGGACTGGCACCACGTCTCTGCGGCCCTTCCAGAATGCACAAATTCCGATGTTATCCAAGTCCGTTGACTTAAGTTGCTGAAGCAACCACCTCACACGAGCTGGTCCATATACTTTGTCGCCAGGAGCATCGATGCGCATAGCAACTGCGATGGAACGACTCACAATATCGGCACTTATCGAAATGGGTGATGCTGCGTTCGGAATGTCAATGATAGATGAAAGAACATTTGTTTCAGAGAGAGTTTTTATGTCCTCCTCTATCCTAAGCTTAAATTGTCGTTGAAACTTTCGCGACAGGCGCGGTCTGACCGTTGTTCCGACCATTTTCGTCAAGACGAAGCTCAAATCTCGCTCCTCTTGATGCCATGCAGCAACGATTTCAGCGAGTTCCGGTTTACTGCGAGATGCCTTCGCTCCCATACGGACATCTTCAACGTATGTTGGCCAACAAGTTGGCATCTGCTCAAAGCCTTTGATACCTGCGCTAGCGTCCGTTAAAAACCGGCACAATTCATGGATAATGAAATGGCGATCGGTGTCAGCGATCTCATCGTTTTGAAGAAGCAAATCGGCCTGGGTCAAGATGAAACTCCATGACCGGTGGTACAAGTTCAACTTACCTATTTTGTTACCTGATACCTTGGCCGGGTGTTCCTGAGGGTGCGGCGTGAATTGGTTAGAAACAGTAATGACCGCGTCAATTTTTTGCCGACGTGCAAGATCGATATATCTCTCGATTTGCGGCGCCTCAAGTGTGTTGTTTCCCACTTTTACTTCTAAAAGCGCAGACCATTCAGTCTGTCCAGACGTCAGTATAATCAGGCCATCGGGTCTTTCATGTGCCTCAATCCGCAAATCCTTGAATGTAACTTCGGTAAAGGCACTTAACCTTGTTCGTTTCCCGACAGATTCCCCAAGGTATGCAAATAAAACTTGTGAAAATTCTGGAACGCCCTTGAGGCAACTTAGGAGAATGGAGGTAGCGCGACCTTCTTTTGACCGTTCTGACAATGATGGAAAAAGACGAGCTTCCGTCCCCTGCTGCAAGGCTTCTTTGATTGCCATAGATGTATCCAATAGGTTTCAACAGTATCAATCATTGAAAGATATATTTTGAAACCATTAAATACAACCTTGGATCGATGCGCCCTGTTATACAACCATTGGGAATATGTTTTAAATCTAGGCTGCCCACCCCCGGCATCAAACCACCAACCCCCCACTGGCGAATTACCAACCACCGCAGCGAGACCTCGCTAAAACGCGGTATTATACGTCGCGGAGACCTTGCGCAGTTCGCGGGCAAACGGAATGCCCTTGTTCTTGTAGAACTGTAGATTCTGAGGGGCAAAGGCTGCCTCATACAAACGCAGGTTTTTGTGTTTCTGGCCCTTCACCGGCTTGCGGTTGATGAACTTGCCGCCTTCGGCCTCTTTGAACACGCCTGTGCCATCGGCATTAATCGTCAACGCGCCGCCATAGAGCCACTTGTAAAACCCGTTGCGTTCAGCTGGCGCGCGCAGGCCCGCGGGGCGTTTGTTTTTCAGCTGGTAGGCATAGAAATATTCAACGCCCATCACCTCAGGCGTCATATCGCCATCAATGTCGAACACATCGAACTGGTGGGATTTGTTCAAGAACACATCAATCTCGTAAAGCCTGGTGGTGTCTGAGGGTAAGATGTGGCGCAGCTCGCCAATGTGGCCGGTGTTCACATGGGTGCAGCCATGCGACATGGGCCCGCGCGAAAGCAGCCACATATATTTGTATTTCTTGCCAGTGCGGTCGGGCTCGGGCGCTGTGCGCATGCTGGCGGGCAAAAACTTCGCCTTGGAAGGCTCCATGCGCCACCACAGGGTGTGGAAGGAATTGTGCATCTTCTTGCCCACATGCATGTAGGGGATCCACGGGGAATAGCTGTAGATCACCTTGTCTGGAATGTGATCAACGGTTTTGGAGCGCTGGTGGGTGGTGAGCGCGCGGCGGCCGGGGGTTGGGTAAAGGTGGATCTTCTGGCCCTTATGTTTGGTGTAGCCGTGAAAGCTGCCAATCGGAGAAATCGCGGTGAACTCGGTAAACGGGAACTTGCCATCAATTAACGGGTAGTGCCGCCCGGTGAGTTTATTGAGCAGCATAACGT
>JBPCVX010000233.1:0-4324 GCA_051010095.1 Hyphomicrobiales bacterium | reverse complement strand
AGAATTTTCTTAAACATTGGGACGTTTCCTTTTCATAACGTGTCAGGTGTTTTGCGATGACGATGAAAAGGGTTTTACCGAATTGCCTTTGAACCAAACCTGAAAACAATGTTCATAAAGCATTCATGTAAAAAGTATCCCGCCAAATCCGGTTTCTTCAGAGCTTGGCATTGAAGCAATCTGGCTCACACCGACGCACTGCAATTCAAGGGTCGTGTAGGGCCGCTTCCAAAGCCATTCCCTGTTTACAACAGCTTCTAGATTTGGGTCTGGCGGCGTTTCTGCAGTAAATGCGAGAAAATAAAGTGTGAAACCATATGTGCGCACCGGCTGTATGGATAGCAGTCTCATACCCATTGAATCACGGTAGTTTTGCAGCTCTTCCTCTATGTTGGAAGTTCGCAACGTAATTTGCCCGATGCGCCCACCGCCACCAAGCGGCAGCTTTGCATCACCTGCATTATCTGGTCGGTTCCCCTCAAAATCATGCTGTAAAAGCTCAATCACGAATCCTTCCAGATCGGCCAGATGGCACATATAACCAATATCTTGAAACTGCCGGGGCGTGCTCACCTCAACGCCGGCGGCTGACAATTGCTCATAGGCAATATCGACATTTGGAAGCGTTATGCCGATCTTCCAATAGCGGTCGTTGTTATTGTGAACATATGCACCCGCTTCAGCCGGCCGCAGCTCTATGTCTGCATCTATGCCGTCATATCCGATGATGAACGTATCGCCACGCGCACGCGCCCTCATACCCATGTAGCGACAATAAAAATCGGCAAGCGCCTTGGGCGAGCGCACATTCAATATCACTTTGGAAAGATGTCCTATCCCTAGACCACAATATTAACTTCAGCATGGGGAGCACCCGCGCTGTCACTAAAACGCATTTCAACAGCATTGCGTTGTTGTTCTGATAAGCGCTTGAACAAGACATCTCCCGAATTTTGATTATGACCTGCAACATAAAGCTGCGTCACAAGCTCTTTGCCCGCGTGAATCACCTTCATATGAATGTGTGGCGTGCGTCCAGGGTATGGCACGGGCATGATTGTGCGGAAATTATACGCACCATCCAGACCGGTCACGTAATGGCCAAAGCCTTGAAACCCATCGTCCTGTTTTGCTTTACTCGGATCACCAGAATGCAGGTAGTGGCCATTCGCATCACATTGCCAAATTTCCACGCGCGCATTGGCGAGTGGCTTTCCCTGTTCGTTTAAAATGCGTCCGCCAAACGTAATTATCTCACCTTCAGCCTCACTATCGAGACCTGAAATCTTCACCAGATCATTATCGATATCGGCAAAACGCATCTTATCTGTCGGATAAAACGGTCCCGCTGTCGTTGGTGGGGTTCGCACAGCAGCACTCGCCTTACTCGAAATTACACCGGCTGGAAACAGCGCCAAAAAAGACTTCAAAAACAGCCGTCTGTTTGATGTTGATCGCCTCATCATCAAAATCCTCTCTTCAAAAATGAAAATCACTACATGAGTTATACGCAGACAGAGACGGTTATCCGTCGCAATTCGAAATCAATTTTTCCGTATCGACCTAATAAATCAAACGCCCAAATGAAGCACACGAACGGCAGAGCGTTAGCAACAATCACTTTTGCCGACACAGCACGCACGGATATCTGCGTTTCCGCCACAACAATCATTCAGCATGAAGGACATTAGCCCGCCAATATTATCAAAAGCTGCGCGATAGAGGATGCGTCGCGATTGGCGTTCAGATGTAATCACACCTGCTTGCTCCAATGCGGACAGGTGAAAGGATGCACGTGATGATGCCGCCCCCACCTGTTTGGCAACATCGCCGGCTGAAGCCCCGACATCGCCTCGTTCTACCAAATAGCGCACGATGCGTAATCGTGTTTCTTGAGCCAGTGCACCCAGCATATCCAAGACGGTTTTTTCATTCATATTTCAATATCTCTTGAATTATTGAATAATTTATTTATATCATCCTCCAAAGTCATTCATCAAGAGGTTCACACCGTGAAAATCATAAGCTTTAAGATCTGCCCATTTGTTCAACGGGTCACTGCCCTGCTCGAAGCCAAGAAAATTCCTTACGAGATTGAATTTATCGACCTAAACAACAAGCCGGCGTGGTTTCTGGAACTCTCTCCGCACGGTCAGGTGCCCGTTTTGGTGACGGATAATGGTGTCGCTCTGTTTGAATCTGATGCAATTGTTGAGTATTTGGAGGAGGCGCTGCCACCGCTTGAACCAAACATTTCACTTGAGCAGAAGGCTATTAACCGGGCGTGGAGCACCCTTGCCTCCAAAAACTATCTGGCACAATGCGGCGCTCAACGCAGCGCCGATGAAAGCACGCTAGAAACGCGCAACGAAAAACTGCATCAAGCTTTCGACAAGGTTGAAGCACAGCTAGGCACCAGCCGATATTTTGGCAGCGAGAACTTGGGTATGGTGGACATTACCTGGCTCACCTTGCTTCACCGCGCGCATTTGGTGGAACAGCATAGTGGGTACGATTTCATTGGTGACCGGCCGAAGCTCAAACGCCGGCAAGGTGAATTAATGAAAACGGGCCTCGCTGCAAAGTCAGTTGCACCAGATTTCGAAGATGCATTTGCCTCGTTTTATCTGTCTGATGAAACCTATCTTGGGCGTGGTCAGAATGATTGCAACGCTCCCCGCACAGGCAAATCATGTTGCTAGGGGTTCAAAAGCAACCCAAAGCGACTAAACTTCGGGCTAGACCATTTGATCAAGTTTAGGTTGGAACCACATGACCTCGCTGCCCGAGCCGCCCTATTATGCGGTTATCTTTTCTGCCCAACAAAGCGACGACATTGAAGGCTATGGCCCTATGGCAGATACCATGATTGAACTTGCCGCACAGCAATCTGGTTATCTTGGTATAGAAAACACGCGCGGGGCAGATGGCTTCGGCATCACGATCTCTTACTGGAAATCAGAGGCCGATATTGCCGCCTGGAAAGAAAATGTGCGCCATCAGGCTGCCCAAAAGGCTGGCATGGAACGCTGGTATTCTTCCTATACATTGCGCGTTGCCAAAGTTGAACGGGCCTATACGGGACCTGCAGGCCGCGGTGAGTTTGGCGCTGCCGGCAACTAACTCAATTGTTTCACTTGTTAGCTTGACGACTTGCTTTGACTTGTATGCTAAAGTCTCTCCAAGGGGCTGGAAATGCAAAGACCAAAGACACGGTATGCAAAGGCGGGTGATGTCCACATCGCCTATCAGGTATTCGGTGAAGGTCCCATTGACCTCCTGTGGGCACAAGGGTGGGCCACGCATATTGAGTATGCATGGGAAAGTCCTGACTACGCGCGGTTTCTAAACAAGCTCAGCCAATTTGCCAGGGTAATTTTCTTCGACAAGCGCGGGGTTGGTATGTCCGACCGCGATGTCGGATATCCAACCCTTGAAGAACGCTCACAGGATATTAATGCAGTTCTCGACGCCGTTGGCAGCGAAAATACAGCGGTAATGGGTGTTTCAGAAGGCGGTGCAATCTCAGCGGTCTTTGCAGCTACCTACCCAGAGCGTGTCAGTCATCTCATCTTCAACGGCAGCCGCGCCTGCTATAGCTGGAAACCAGATTATCCTTCCGGCATTAAACCAGAAGATATGGCTGAAAGGATTGCAAGATTTAGCAGCATTCCCGATACAGATGACGATGCGTGGAGCGATGGTGCCCCGAGCATCTCCAATGATCCAGCGGCAGTTGAATGGCTTAATGCTTATTTTCGGTATGCAGCAAGCCCGCGTGCCGTCGCTAAACTCGCGCAAATGAATTACGAAATTGATTATCGTGCCGTGCTACCAGCCATCCGAGCCCCAACACTGGTCACCCATCGTGAAGGAGACAATTGGTGTGAAGTGGTGCATGCAGAATATCTCGCTGAACACATTCCAGGCGCCGCATTGCGTATTCTGCCGGGCGAAGATCATATCGTTTGGTATGGAGATCAAGATGCAATCATTGCAGAAATCCGGTCCTTCTTAACCGGTGATGCACTGCAGACTTCGGCAGAGCGCGTGCTTATGACTGTGGTATTCTTTGATGTTGTGGGGTCGACGGAACATCTAGCACGCATGGGTGATGAGCGGTGGCGCAGTGTACTAGAACAGCTTGATCATGCGGTGGATCGCCGGTTGCGGGCTTTTGGCGGCACACAAGTGAAGCACACAGGGGATGGATATCTTCTGTCATTTCGTGGCCCGACCAGCGCCCTGGAGTGCGCAGCTGCAATCCGATCAGACACAACGCGACTAGGTTTGCAAAGCCGCACCGGTGTGCACACAGGCGAAT
>JBPCVX010000232.1:0-5038 GCA_051010095.1 Hyphomicrobiales bacterium | reverse complement strand
ATCGCGTTCAGAAATTTCATCCACCTGCATGGAACACCAAAGCGCGTCGTTTTCTGGATCGAACGGTCCGCGCCACACGAGCGTGCCTGGTGTTGGTGAATTTACCGCGCAATTTATGTCCTACACCTATGCGCAAAAAACCTCCAAGGACCCGGAAAAATTTGGTGATGGATCACCGGAAGGATTGATTGCCTCTGAGGCGGCAAACAACGCGGTGCCGGGTGCTGCAATGATTCCCTTACTCGCTCTCGGAATTCCAGGTGAGGCTCTCACCGCGATGATGCTTTCGGTGTTCTATGTACATAATGTCATCCCCGGCCCGCAGCTTTTCCAAAACCAGCTCGATTTCGTCTATGCGCTCTACATGGCGATGCTGCTGCTCAACGTCATCGTCATTCTTTTCTTGATTTCATCAACCAACCTGCTCACCAAGGTTATTCAGATTCCGACGCGTTTTTTGGGCGTGATCATCCTCACCCTAAGCTTTGTTGGCGTTTATTCCTTGCGCAATTCGGTGACTGACTGTGCCATCGCATCAGTGTTTGGCGTGTTCGGGCTTATCTTGAAACGGCTCAATCTGCCCATCGTTCCAATTATTCTCGGCATGGTGTTGGGCGGCATCATGGAGGTGAAACTGCGCTCATCGATGGCGCGGGTGAAGACACCGTTAGATTTTGTCGATCGCCCGATTGCTGCCATTCTGGCAGCACTTATCGTGTTGGTGATCGCGTTGCATATCCGCACTCTCGTGAAGGAATATCGCGAGGGATTAGTTGATGCTGAACGCGACACAGACATGCACGACACCCAGCAAAGATAATCGTCGGTTTCCCAACACATCGATTAGCTAAGCTGTTCCACGAAACTCTTAACCAAACCATTTTTCGGCACATTGGGCGGCCAAACCGCATAAACACCAACTGCGGGCACGGTCCAGTCTGGCAAAACATGATGTAAGCGGCCAGCGCTTAGCTCTTGTTGCACCATGAATCCAGGTAAGATGGCCAGCCCCGCTCCTGCGCGCGCGAACCGACTCAGTGCATAGGCGCTATTGACGTTTACACGCGAAATTGGCCGTGAAACCGTTGAGGTTTTCGCCCCCATTTTGAATATGACCTTTTGTTGCGAGACCGGCACCAATTCAATCCAAGCCCAATTACTAAGGTCGCTTGGTAATTGAGGCGTCGCATGGGAGTTTAGATAATCAGGAGACGCCACCAAAATTCGATCTACATCAAATAATTTGCGGGCGAAGTATGCACTGTCCTTGAGGAAACCCATGCGAATTGCAACGTCAAACCCATCAGCAATAAGTTCACGGCGTAAGTCAGAAAAATCCACTGACAATTGAGCTCTTGGGTATTTCTGCGTGAATGCTGCAAATTGGTCCAATAAGGATGATTGCGCGAGAACAGCTGGCACAGTGACCCGCAACAGGCCGGAGAATTGCCTGGTTTGATCTGAAATATCTGAAAGCCCCGCCTCTGCGGCCTCGATCATTTCTTGCGCAGCACCACACAACCGTTCGCCCTCCGGCGTGAGCCTAAGTTTACGTGTTGAACGATACATAAGCGGTGTTCCCAGCTTTTCTTCGAGCTGAGAGATGTGATGGCTCACGACTGAAGGCGACAATCTTAAGTCTTTAGCCGCAGCGCGAAAGGACCCATGTTCGACGGCTGATGCAAATATGGCGAGTTGGCGTAATTGATCTATCATTATGCAAGTTTATCGAATAGTGAGTTTAATTTAAACCATATTATCGATCATTTCTCATTTGTCTATGTTCACCGCATATCGCCGCCAAATGAGATAAAGCTCACGCGGCACTTAACAAAATTATTTGGAGAACAGAGATGAAAATGTTCAAGATAATGATTGCTGCTACAGCAATGCTGTTTACCTCACTGGTGGGCACAGCGATTGCGGATGACAAAGCCAAAGTGCAGGTTTTCTAGGATTTTTTGAGGAATCCCGGATCAGAAACGCACGCGACTGCACTGAAGGAAGTCGTTGCTGAAGACTGGCAGAGCATTGGCGACTATTCTGGGACTGCCAAATCTCGCGACAAGTTTATCATGCAACTTGGTGGCTTTGCCAAACTGATCCCAGACATGAACTGGAAAGTTGAGGAAATGATCCAGGCTGGTGATCGGTATATCGTTCGTGGCCGTGCCACGGGCACACCAAAGGGTCCAATGTTTGGCGTTGATGGCAAGGGTAAGAGTTTTGAAATTATGTCAATCGACGTTCATACCGTTGAAAACGGCAAAATCGTCAAGACCTACCACATTGAAGATTGGGCGGGCGCACTTCGTCAGTTGAAGGCTGAATAAGTACTCAACCGATACCAAACGAAATCAAGCTGGCAATTCATTTGCCAGCATTTTTGTTTGTCGTCATGGCACGTTATTCGTAAGGCGCTATGTCACCACGCGCCCAGCCTTCCTTGGTTTCTGCCATGAAATCCTCATAGCGGCCTTCCTCAATTGCCTGACGCACGCCGGCCATAAGATCTTGATAGTAGGCGGTATTAATCCATGACAACAACATTGCCCCAAGATATTCACCACAGCGGAAAAGGTGGTGCAGATAGGCGCGCGAATAGTCCCGCGCTGCAGGACATGCCGCACTTTCATCCAAAGGCCGCGGATCATTTGCATGGCGCGCATTGCGCAGGTTTACCTTGCCAAAGCGCGTGAATGCCTGGCCATGACGCCCGGATCGGGTCGGCATTACGCAATCAAACATATCGATGCCGCGCGCCACAGATTCCAGCAGATCATCTGGCGTGCCGACACCCATGAGGTAGCGCGGTTTATTGCGCGGCATAACCGGCAGCGTGAAACTAAGCGTTTCCAGCATCGCCTCCTGGCCTTCCCCCACGGCAAGGCCGCCAATGGAATAACCTGGAAAATCCATGTCAATCAGCCCCTTGGCAGATGCCAAGCGCAAATCTTCATAGGTTGAACCCTGTACAATGCCAAAAAGCCCCTGACCTTTGGATGCATCAAACGCAACTTTCGACCGCTCCGCCCAGCGCAGAGAAAGCTCCATAGAGGTACGCGCTTCTTCATACGTAGCGGGAAAAGATGTGCACTCATCAAGCTGCATTTGAATGTCTGAGCCAAGCAAGCCCTGAATTTCGACCGAACGTTCCGGCGTGAGCATATGGCGTGAGCCGTCGATATGGGAGGCAAACTCTACACCGTCTTCGCTCATCTTGCGCAATTTGGAGAGCGACATAACCTGAAAGCCACCTGAATCGGTCAGGATCGGGTGTGGCCAGCGCATGAACTCATGCAAACCACCGAGTGCTGCGATTTGCTCAGCCCCTGGGCGCAACATCAAATGATAGGTGTTCCCCAACACCACATCTGCGCCCGCCTCTCGCACCTGTTCGGGATAAAGCGCCTTTACAGTGGCGACCGTACCCACGGGCATGAAGGCGGGCGTGCGAATATCGCCATGGGGCGTTGTGACGGTGCCGCGCCGTGCAGCGCCATCTTCGCTGTGCAGGGTAAACGAGAATTTCTGTGTCATACGCGCTGGTCTATAGATTGTGCGGGAGATAGCAAGCAAGCATCACCGTAGGAGTAAAAGCGAAAACCCTCTTCAATGGCGAACTTATAAGCTGATTGCATGCGTTCCAACCCACTAAAGGCCGACACCAGCATGAAAAGCGTTGAACGCGGCAAATGAAAGTTTGTAAGCAGCAGATCCACCGCGCGAAACTGGTAGCCCGGTGTGATGAATATATCGGTCTCATCGGCAAAGGGATGAACCGTGCCCGCCTCGTCAGTCGCACTTTCCAAAAGCCGCAATGAGGTTGTGCCGGCAGCGATTACCCGGCCGCCGTTCTTGCGGGCGACGTTAATGTGTTCTGCCACGTCAGGCGTGATCTCACCCCATTCAGAATGCATCTTGTGATCGGCCGTGTCATCGGCCTTCACCGGCAGGAATGTGCCCGCACCCACATGAAGCGTGACGAACACCAACTCTACGCCTTTGGCGCGCAATGCATCCATCAAATCGGGCGTGAAATGCAATCCCGCCGTAGGGGCCGCTACCGCACCTTCATTGGCGCTATAGGTTGTCTGGTAATCGCGGATATCAGCATCATCAGCCGCGCGTTTTGAGGCAATATAGGGTGGCAACGGCATTATGCCGTGAGTTGCGATAGCCTCGTCCAAAAATTGACCTGTGAGCGAGAACCGCAACGTAATCTCGCCGCCCTCGCCTTTTTCCAGCACTTCTGCATCCAAGTGCCCGAATTCACACGCCGCGTTATCGTCGCCAAAGCGCAGTGTATCGCCTTCCTTGAGCTTGCGGCCAGGCTTGGCAAACGCTTTCCAGGTTTCCGCATCAACGCGCATGTGCAGGGTGATTTCGATGGCGGGAGCCGCATCACCCCGTCCAATGCGATGTCCCTTTAGCCGTGCAGGAATAACCTTGGTATCATTGAAGACAATAATGTCGCCAGCGCGCAGAAACTCAGGGAAATCGCGCACATGAGAAGAGCCGGAGAGTTTCTCCGGCTCAACAATCAATAAGCGCGATGCGTCACGCGGGTTTGCTGGGCGCAGCGCGATCAGTTCGTTTGGCAGGTCAAAATCGAACTCTGAAACCTGCATATCTGCACCTTCTTGCGCGTCCCCAAGGGTTACGCGTCGATATCTGCAGCCACTTTCATGGAAACGATCTTGTCAGGGCTTGGAACAGGTTCACCGCGAGCAAACGCGTCAACGGCTTCCATACCTTCACTCACCTTGCCCCAAACCGTGTACTGGCCATTCAGGAATGACGAGTCCTCGAAGCAGATGAAGAATTGACTGTCGGCACTGTCTGGGCTCGCAGCCCGCGCCATCGACGCCGTTCCGCGCACATGGGGTTCTGCATTAAACTCTGCTGGAATATTTTTGCCAGATCCACCAGTACCTGTTCCAGTGGGATCGCCACCTTGTGCCATGAAACCATCGATTACGCGGTGAAACGGAGTCCCATCGTAAAAACCTTTGCGGGCAAGCCCCTTAATGTGTTC
>JBPCVX010000231.1:0-5624 GCA_051010095.1 Hyphomicrobiales bacterium | reverse complement strand
TTTGAAAGTGGCGCTGTAAATGATGCAGCACCCGCATCATCACAAGCTCAAGCCGACAGGTTGTGGCTGATGCGTGAACAACTCACCGAGGTGCAAAAGTTTGAAGGTGGCTCCATAAAGCACGATGTTTCCGTGCCAGTCTCAAGCGTTCCTGAACTTATTTCGCGCGGCATGAAAGCAATCGACAACGTTTTGCCCGGCTGTCGCCATCTGCCCTATGGACATGCAGGCGACGGCAATATCCACTTCAACATCTCCCAACCCGTAGGCATGGACAAAGACGCGTTTTTGGCCATGTGGGATGATCTGAGCTGGCCAATTCACGAGATCACACTTGATCTTGGCGGCTCAATCAGCGCCGAGCACGGCATTGGCCGCCTCAAGCGTGATCTGATGACGAAGGTGAAATCTGACGTTGATCTTGATTTAATGCGTGGGATCAAGAAGCTTCTTGATCCCAAAGACGTCCTTAATCCGGGCAAAGTTTTGCCGCTTGCGTGATGACCCAGCAGCTTACCCTTACTTTCCGTCCCATTGAGGATGATGATATCGCGCCGGTGATTGCGTTGTGGGAGCGCTGCGATTTAACGCGTCCGCACAATAATCCGCAAAAGGATATCGATTTTGCGCGTGGTGAAGCTCATTCCGACGTGCTTGTGGGCGAGCTTAATGGCGAGATCGCCGCGTCGGTTATGGTGGGCCATGATGGCCATCGCGGTGTTGTGTATTACGTTTCGGTTGATCCGAAATATCAAGGTGAAGGCTTCGGTCAGCAAGTGATGCGCCACGCCGAAGACTGGCTGAAAGCGCGCGGCGTATGGAAGCTCAATTTGATGATGCGGGCCGAAAACACCAAGGTGCGCAATTTCTATGAAAATCTTGGCTACGAAGTCGAAGACAGGCTTAATATGGCGCGGCGCCTGCTGGACTAAAACAAATCAAGCTGATCTGACTTCTTTTCCAGTTGCGGTTTGCGGGGTGGCTTTTTTAACTCTGTGGGCCGCGGATCGAAATAATCATTTCCAGCTGGCACCAGCATTTCAGTTGCCTTCTCCGCAGGCGTTTCCGCGTCAAGCCAGGCATCGAACTGATCATGATGTATCACCGCTGGCATGCGGTGGTGGATAGGCTCAAGGGTCTCGTTTGCAGCGGTTGTGATGATGGCGGCACTTTCAAGCTCAGACCCATCCGCACCCATCCAATACTCCCAGATGCCTGCAAAGCCGATCAACTCGCCATTTGTGCGTGGCACAAAATAGGGCTGTTTACGACCCGGTATATCACCCTTCCATTCGTAGAATCCTGATGCAGGAACCAAACACCGCCTGCGCTTTATGGCGTGGCGAAAGGAAGGTTTCTCGGCGATGGTTTCAGCGCGCGCGTTTATGAGTGGTTTTCCCGGGCGCACTTCCTTTGCCCAACCTGGCACGAAACCCCAGCGCACCAGAGCAAACTCCCGCGCAGGATGCTCTAGCTTGTCTTCATTGCGGATGATGCCCATGGGTTGGCCTGGCGCCACCACATCACGCGGTGGAAAATACACCTCTTCATGCGACTTGAAGTAGGAAGCCACTTCATTCGGTGTGTGGGAGAGGTTATAAAGGCCGCACATTCTCATTCCTCAATTCTGAGCACCATAACATATTGCAGAAAATGGCTTCTCCTCCAACCCGTCCTGTTCTCGGCACCAGCATTGCAGTCTGGCGCGATGACAAAGTGCTGTTGGTGCGCCGGGGCAAGGGCCAGGCCCAGGGCATGTGGGCATTTCCGGGCGGACATGTAGAGCTGGGCGAAGCCGTTCAAGATGCCGCCATGCGCGAGTTGATGGAAGAGACCGGGCTTAAAGCAGATATCCACGGGGTGGTCGATTATTTCGACATCATCCGGCGTGATGATGAAGAGATGCTGCAGTTCCACTATGTGCTGATCGTGTTCAAGGGCCATTGGATCTCTGGCGAAGCACGGGCTGATGATGATGCAGAAGATGTGCGCTGGGTGCACCCTGATGAGGTTGACGACCTGCCCGGTGGGTTGATTTCGTCGGTGCGCGATGTGATTACCCGCACGCGCTAACGCGGGTGTGATTGGCGCGGAGCGCGCCTGCGCGGCATAATTAGGCGCATGCAGATGATCCGAACAGTCATGACGCTCATTGCCCTCACCACCTTTGCGGTGGTCGCGCACGCAACGCCCGAACGCTGGATGAGTGAAGGCTGGCGCAATACAGATTTTGAGAAATCATCCATCGACTTCAGCGAAATCCTGTCCGGCGGCCCGCCGCGCGATGGCATTCCCTCCATAGATGCGCCAAAGTTTATCCCCCTTAGCGATGAGAAAAGCCTCACCGATATGGAACCGGTAATCGGACTGGAGATCAATGGTGATGCCCGCGCTTACCCGTTGCGCATTCTCACCTGGCACGAGATCGTCAATGATGAGGTGGGCGGCACGCCTGTTGCCGTCACCTATTGCCCCTTGTGTAATTCATCAATTGTGTTTGAGCGCAAGGTAGACAACAAGTTGCTCGATTTCGGCACCACCGGCAAATTGCGCAACTCAGACATGGTCATGTATGACCGGCAAACCGAGAGCTGGTGGCAGCAGTTCATTGGCACAGGCATTGTTGGCGAGATGAACGGTGTGGAATTGAAATCCGTGCCCTCGCGGCTTGAGAGCTTTGCCAATTTCAAGAAGCGCTATCCAGAAGGTAAGGTATTAGTACCGAACAATCCGGGCTTTCGCGATTATGGCCGCAATCCCTATTTCAACTATGACAGTTCCGCCCGCCCCTTCCTTTATCAAGGCGCCATGCCAGAGGGCATTGAGCCCATGGCCCGCGTCATTGCATTCAAGGTGGGTGGCACCCAAAAAGCCGTATCCATGCCCCTTTTGGCGAAGAAGAAAGAGCTCGACGTTGATGGCGTAAAGCTCTCCTGGAGTGCGGGTCAAAATTCAGCACTTGATGATACGGTCATTGCAAAGGGCCGCGATGTGGGCAATGTGGTGGTCCAAAAAGATGGCAAAGATATCGTCTATGATGTCACTTTTGCCTTTGTCATCAACGCCTTCCACCCGGGCATCGACATCGTCAAATAACACTTATCCACAGCCGTTAACCTATTAACCTTAGAGCCAAGCGGGAGATGCGCTCTGCATGCCAACTTGGTAAAAGAAGTCTTAATGCACTGTGCGCGTGGGGGCGCTCAGCACAATAATAAAATTGGGGTAAGGGCGCGTGTTAGAACAGTTTCCAAATGGTCACGGCGAGGTTTCTCAGGAAGAGAAAAGAGCAGCATTGCGCTACATTCTCGATGCCTGGGAAGAAGCTGTATATGACGGGGTTGAGCCGGACAATCTGGCGACCGCAGCAATTTTTGCAGCTCTGTCTGACATGGTAGCAGCCTATGGCGAAGAGCCCGTCGCAGTGATGGCAGAGGGGCTGGCCCAGCGCATCCGCTATGGCGAGTTCACCGTGAACCGCACCACACAATAGGTTCGAGCAAACAAAAAAGGCACCGCGTTTTTGCAGTGCCTTTTCTGTAATCTAGCTGTTCAATCTAGATATCAATAACCACCCGGCCGCGCACTTTGCCCGCGATAAGGTTGCGCGCAACGTCAGCGACGTTATCGAAACTCTCATGCGTCGTAAGGCTTGCCAGAAGATCCTTATCAAGATCGCTTGCCAACCGCTGCCAGGCCTGTGCCCGGCGCTCATATGGGCACATCACTGAATCAACACCGACCAGTTTCACCCCGCGCAAAATAAACGGCATAACCGTTGTTGGCAGATCGAAACCTTGCGCCAGACCACATGCAGCCACAACGCCCATATAATCCATTTGCGAAAGCACATTGGCGAGCGTGTGTGAACCCACCGCATCAACCGCACCTGCCCAGCGGCTCTTGGCAAGTGGTTTTGACGGGCCAGAAAGTTCATCACGGTGAATAATGCCCGCAGCACCCAAGCCTTTCAGGAAGTCTTCTTCTTCAGGACGACCCGTTGATCCGATAACCGTGTAGCCAAGCTTCGACAAAATCGCGATTGCCACAGACCCAACGCCGCCATTGGCACCGGTTACAACAATCTCGCCCTTGTCTGGTGTAAGCCCCTGCTCTTCCAGCGCCATAACGCACAGCATGGATGTGTATCCAGCGGTTCCAACTGCCATGGCTTCAGCGCCCGTCATGCCATCGGGCAAATGCACCAGCCAATCGGCTTTCACCCGCGCGCGCTCTGCATAGCCGCCATGATGGCCCTCGCCCACGCCCCAGCCATTGAGGATAACCTTGTCGCCTTCCTTGTAGCGCCCATCTTCAGATGCGCTCACGGTTCCAGCGAAATCAATGCCTGGTATAAGCGGATGTTTGCGAATAATCGGCGCCTTGCCGGTGATCGCCAAGCCGTCTTTATAGTTTACAGTCGTGTGCTCAACTGCAACGGTCACTTCGCCATCCATCAGATCGGCATCGCTCAACTCAACGAATTCGACCACTTGTCCATCGTCATTTTTGTCAATCTGCAGCGCTTTAAACGTCTCAGACATGTCCCGCCTCATTCCTGTTCATGATTTTCCGGCCAACCGCCGTTTTCTGATGAATTCCCTCACATATCAGCGCTCAAATGTAAACCCTGCGTTTGTGCGGACAATGCGTGTTGACGGCATCTGCTAGGTGTTTTTTCCAAGCTGGGATAAAATGTACTCTTTCCAAATTATTTAAAGCAGGACACGACCGTGACATTTGACGTATCCAACCAAATTATCCTGATCACCGGTGCCGCACGCGGCCTTGGCAAGGCTTATGCGGATGTGCTGGCAGCACACGGCGCAAAGATCATTTTGCATGATGGCGGCGTGAACGCTGACGGTGGTGACCCAGATGAAACCATCGCCACCGCCTCGGCAGAAGAGATCAATTAACGCGGCGGCGAAGCCATTCCGGCAACAATGGTGCTTGATGGCCAAGAGGCCTGCGCCCAGCTGGTTGCGTTTGCGGTTGAGAGGTTCGGAAGGCTCGATGCTCTCATTCACAATGCGGGTATTGTGCGCTGGACCGATCCGGCAGACGTGGATGAAGGCGAATTCGCCGCCATGAACTCCGTCAACAATGAAGCGGCCTTCTGGCTGCGCGCGGCAGCTTTGCCCCATATGCGCGCGCAAGGGTATGGGCGCATTGTGCTGACCACATCTGGCTGGGCGCTCGGACCCAATAGAGGATCTGACAGGCTGGTGCTCTATTGCCACGGCAAGGGCGCGCAATTGGGCCTTGGCTTGGGGCTCGCCAATGCGGCGGGTGATGACAATATATACACAAATCTTATTTCCCCGGTAGCCAACACCCGCATGTATGCAGGCGATGTGCCTGAAGGCAAATTGTTGCCGGAACCGGTTGCAGGCATTGTTGCCTGGCTGGCGTCCCCCGCATGCTCCGTAACGGGCAAAATCATAGACGCTCGGGATAACACGCTGTCGATTTATGAAGTCACCAAATCGGATGCGCTCGATTTGGGCGCGGGCGCAACCGATCCGGTCGCCTGCGGCAAGGCGATTGAGGAAATTTTGCTGTCCAGCAGCACGTAACGTCCATCATTTTTCTTGACTCAGTGGTACATATGTACCAACATA
>JBPCVX010000230.1:0-4024 GCA_051010095.1 Hyphomicrobiales bacterium | reverse complement strand
GATGGTTGAAGCAGGTTTGATCGTTGATGGGCCAGATATCCGCGTTCCTTATGATCGCTTTAGGGATCGAGTTATCTTCCCCATTAAAGATGCGCGCGGCCGGGTGATCGCCTTTGGCGGGCGGGCCATGTCGGCAGATGTTCCAGCGAAATATCTTAACTCGCCGGATACAGATCTGTTCCACAAAAGCTATGTGCTTTACAATTACAATACTGCCCGATCTGCTGCCTATGATGCAGGCACCATAATTGCCGTTGAGGGCTACACAGACGTTATTGCACTCACCAAGGCAGGTTACCCCAACACCGTGGCACCCCTTGGAACGGCCCTTACGCCAGATCAATTAAAGCTCATGTGGAAAGTGGTTGCTGAGCCCATATTGTGTTTCGATGGCGATGATGCGGGGCTCAAAGCAGCCTTTCGCGCGATTGATACAGCGTTGCCGCTGCTGGAGCCGGGGCATTCGCTAAAATTTGCGCTTCTGCCAGCTGGCACAGACCCAGATGATTTGATATCTGATGGTGGCCGTGAAGCGATGGAAGATGTGCTTGCAGATGCACGGCCACTTTCTGCCATGCTGTGGGAACGCGAATACGCTGTGAGCGATCTCTCAACCCCTGAACGCCGTGCAGATTTTGATGCTAGATTGCATGCTGCCGTGCGGGAAATTTCGGACGAGCGGGTTAAAGCCCACTATACAGACTTTATCCGCGAGAAATTGCGGGGGTTTTCCGGGGCGGGGGGTCGCCGCGCGCCGGAAAACCGGTTTGGAGGGCAACAAAATCTGACAAGTTTGCAAACCCGCCGTGGGCAACCTGGAAAACGTGCACCACTGCGCCCGTGGGATTTACAGATGCCTGCGTCATCGGCTCTAAAAAAGGTCGCTGGCGTATCAATGTCGCGGAACGCAAGTGCCCGGCGCGAGCAGCTCATTATCTGGTGTTTGATCAATCACCCTTTTCTTATTGAAAAAGAGATAGATAGCGTAGCCGAGTTAGAATTTTTATCGTCTGACCTTGACAGACTACGTAAGGAAATCCTAGATACCGCCGCTTTACATGATGGCCTTGAAACCAGCCTCCTTAATAACCATTTGGTTGAGAGAGGATTTTCGAAAACACTAGGCCAACTAGAGGCGAAAATGACGCAAGCCAGCGACTGGTTCGTTCTCCCGGATGCCGCCAGGGCAGATGTGGAGACCGGCTGGGCGCAGCTCGTTAATTTGCATAACAAAGCACTTACTCTGCAAAAGGAGCTAAAAGCCGCCGAAAGCGCATTCGCTGAAGAGCAATCTGAAGCCAATCTTGCCCATCTCAATGAGGTGCGCGAGCAAATTAGATCGCAGATTGGTGAAGAAGCGATGGTCGAAGGATTTGGGGAAGCCTCGGGCCGCGTGCGCAGCACAATGTGAATTGTAATCCGTCGAAGAAGGTACAGCGGATTATGATTAATCGGTGATTAACGCGACACAGGGTAAACGATTATAGGTGAATGGACGTAATCCATTTAGCAAACAACAACTCTGACGCAAGTCAGATGGTGGAGAAGCATTAAATGGCTGTGAAGACCGCTGAAAAACCAAGCGCAAAAGAACAGACCTCAAGTGACGCGCCATTGTTGGACTTAAACAATGCCGCTGTCAAAAAGATGATCAAGGCCGCTAAGGCACGCGGATACGTAACCTACGACGAACTTAACGAGGTTATGCCGTCTGACGAAGTTTCATCCGAGCAGATCGAAGATACGATGGCCATGCTGACCGAGATGGGCATCAACGTGGTGGAATCCGAAGAAGACAATGAAGATGTCGCGGAAACTGCAAAGAAGGTTGAAGCTGGTCTACCTGTAAAGGTTACCAAAGCAGCATCAGAGCCTGCCGAACGCACCGATGATCCGGTGCGCATGTATTTGCGCGAGATGGGTTCAGTTGAGCTTTTGTCGCGTGAAGGCGAGATCGCCATTGCCAAACGCATAGAAGCTGGCCGCGAGGCGATGATTGCGGGTTTGTGCGAAAGCCCGCTTACCTTTCAGGCGATTATTATTTGGCGTGATGAGCTGAACGAAGGCCGCATTTTGCTGCGCGACATCATTGATCTTGAAGCAACCTATGCCGGACCAGACGCTAAAAAGGTGCCGGAAGTTCCCTCAGCCGATGATGAAGAAGACGAAAAGCCTGAAGATGAGACTGAAGAGGACCAAACCGAGGGCGAAGAAGACGAAGACGATGATGACGAGGACGACGATGAGAACAACTTGTCGTTGGCGGCTATGGAGGCAGAGCTAAAGCCTCAGGTCGTTGAAACCTTTGATCAGATCGCAGCTGACTATAAGAAATTGCGCCGGTTGCAAGACCAGCAAGTGGGCGAGAACAAAACCCTTTCTTCCTCGCAAGAGCGCCGTTACAAAAAACTGCGTGAAGAAATTATTGCTTCGGTCAAAAGCTTGTCACTCAACAATAACCGTATTGAGGCTTTGGTTGAGCAACTTTACGATATCAATAAGCGTCTGATTTCTCTTGAAGGTCAGCTTTTACGCGCTGCTGATAGCTGTGGTGTGCCGCGTGACGAGTTCCTTAAGCAATATCGTGGCCAGGAACTTGACCGTAACTGGACCCGCCGCGTTGGGCGTCTCACCAAGAACAATTGGAAAGAGTTTGTTCAAAACGAGCGCGATCAGATTAAGATCTTGCGTGATGAGATTCATCAGCTTGCGTCTGAAACTGGCCTGGAGATCGCTGAATTCCGCCGTATTGTGCATTCTGTGCAGAAGGGCGAGCGCGAAGCCCGCCAAGCCAAGAAAGAAATGGTGGAAGCTAACCTTCGCTTGGTGATTTCTATTGCGAAGAAGTACACCAATCGTGGCCTGCAATTTCTTGACCTGATTCAGGAAGGTAATATTGGGTTGATGAAGGCGGTTGATAAGTTTGAGTACCGCCGCGGTTATAAATTCTCGACCTACGCGACGTGGTGGATTCGTCAGGCAATCACACGATCTATTGCTGATCAGGCCCGCACTATTCGAATTCCGGTGCATATGATTGAGACCATCAACAAACTTGTGCGTACGGGTCGTCAAATGTTGCACGAGATTGGCCGTGAGCCGACACCGGAAGAATTGGCAGAGAAGCTTGCCATGCCTTTGGAAAAGGTGCGCAAGGTGATGAAGATTGCCAAGGAACCGATTTCTCTTGAAACGCCAATTGGCGATGAAGAGGATTCACACCTGGGTGACTTCATTGAAGACAAAAATGCAATTCTTCCCATCGATGCAGCCATTCAATCTAATTTGCGCGAAACAACAACACGCGTTTTGGCAAGCCTTACGCCGCGTGAGGAACGTGTGTTGCGCATGCGCTTTGGTATCGGCATGAACACCGACCATACGTTGGAAGAAGTTGGCCAACAATTCTCGGTGACACGTGAACGTATTCGCCAGATTGAAGCCAAGGCGCTGCGCAAGCTGAAACACCCAAGCCGTTCACGTAAATTGCGCAGCTTCCTGGATAACTAACAGTTTCCAGCGAAATCTGGACTTCGATTGGGCGTCAAATGCGGCGCCCAATTTTTTTGCTCAAGAGTTCGTTCGTTTTCTATAATGTCGGCCAGAAAGTGTCATTGGCTGGGAGTAGATGATTGGCGCACGTCCCTAAAACAAAACCAACCGTATTGGTCATCCATAAAAAATCATGCATGCGGCCAGAGGTGAAAGAACCCGTCAAAGCTGTGCAAGGTGCCGGCCATAAGTTACACGTGATCATACCTTGGAATGGCAAAGAACTTAAGCGAGCGCTCTCTCGCGAGATTGCAAACGGTGCGACCCGTCTCATCGCGGGTGGGGGTGATGGCACCTTAAACAAAGTTACACGCCGTTTAATGAAGCATGAGTGGAATGAAAACGTATCGCTTGGCGTTTTGCCATTGGGAACAGCAAATGATTTTGCGCGTGGGGCCGGCTTGCCGCTTGATAACTTAGAGGCCGCGCTAACCCAGGCCTGCACTGGAGACGCCACACCGATCGATGTTGG
>JBPCVX010000229.1:0-4263 GCA_051010095.1 Hyphomicrobiales bacterium | reverse complement strand
CCGTGTTGTCGAACCGAAAGGCAGTATGATTACGTTTGTGGCCGCCGATGTTGATGGCTGGTATGAAACGTTGCGCGCGCGCGGCGTTGCCATCGATGCCCCGCCACACACATTAGAGCAGTTCGGCATTTACACGTTCTTTGTGCGCGACCCCAATGGTTATGTCATCGAGTTTCAGCAGTTTTTGTGAGGTTAAAAAACCTGATCGGCGAGGGCGTACATCTTCCAGACGCCATCTACTTTTCTGAACGCGTAAAACCCATGCACCCGCTCAATTACCGAGCCGTCTTTGCGGCAGCGTGTGGCAGATGCCACAACATGGGCTGAGGTCTCAGTAATCGCTGGCACATCAAAGTGCCAGTCCTTTGAATGATCCCACCCGGTTTGCGCTTTAAGCTCTGCCGGGTTCACCGGATAGCGCTCTACCGAAGACACCGTGCCGTTCTTGATATAGGTCAGCGGATAGTCAACAATTCTGTCGATCAACGCGATGTCGTTGTTCTTAAAACCTTCTACGTAGAACTGATTGTACGTATCGATGAGCTGCTGCTTGAGATCTTGCTGTGTCATTTTCCCGTTTCCCGCTGGGTCTTTGTTTTGTAGGCTATCTGGTTCGTGGATAATGAGAAGATAAGGCGCGCCATGGTAGATGCAAGCGAACTGGATGCTCTCGCAACGGAAGTTACGTCATGGCGCAGGCATTTGCACGCCAATCCAGAATTTGGATTTGAAGAAGAAAACACCGCGCGTTTTGTGGCTGAGAAACTGCGCGCATTTGGCTTCGAGGAAATCGAAGCAGGCGTGGGCAAGACCGGTGTGGTGGCCACCTTACGCAAAGGTTCTGGCAATCGCGCCATCGCCTTTCGTGCCGATATGGATGCGTTGCGCATCGAAGAGGCGGGCACGCCAGACTATAAATCGCAAAACCCAGGCGTAATGCATGCCTGTGGGCACGATGGCCACACCGCGATGTTGCTGGGGGCTGCCAAGCACCTTGCAAACAGCGGTGAGTTTGACGGCATTGTGCGGTTTATCTTTCAACCCGCCGAAGAATGGGGCAAGGGCATGCAGGCCATGCTGGATGATGGCTTGCTGGAGCGGTTTCCCTTTGAGGAGGCTTATGGTGTGCACAATATGCCGGGCATGCCGGTGGGCACGTTTGCCACCTGCACCGGCGCTTTTATGGGGGCTGAAGATAATTTCGAGATTGTGCTGAAAGGCGTGGGCGGCCATGCCTCGCGCCCCCATGTGGGCCATGATGCAATCGTTGCGGCAAGTGCAACCGTGATGGCATTACAAACCGTTGTGTCGCGCCAAATCGATCCAGCCCAGCTTTCGGTACTTTCCGTAACCGAGCTTTTAACCGATGGCACCCGCAACGCCATTGCCGGCGAGGCGCGCATATTGGGGGATTGCCGCAGCTTTGACCCCGCCGTGAGTGCGCGCATTGAAGAGGGCCTGCGGCGGGTGGCAGCGGGCACCGCGGCAGCCCATGGGTGCAGCGTGGAGGTGACGTACACCCGCGAGTTTGTGCCGCTGATCAATAATGCCGAAATGACCGATCATGCAGTTGCAGCAGCGCGCGAAGTGGCAGAGGATGAAACGCTTGTTGATGCAGACACCGCACCGATTGGTGGGTCTGAAGATTTTGCCATTTTGCTTAATCACGTCCCCGGCAATTTCATCTTTATCGGCAATGGCGACAGCGCCGGACTGCACAATCCCTCATATGATTTTGATGATGCGGCGATCCCTCACGGGGTGGCGTACTTTGCACAACTGGCGAAAGCGCGCCTTGCGCCATCTGCTGCATAAAGGAGAAGAAATTTGACAGCACAAAATTTACGCCAACGGGTCTTGGCCGGCGAGCAGGTGTTGGGCTCTATGGTGTTTGAGTTCTTCTCCCCAGGCATTGCGCAAATTCTCAAACATGCAGGCTGCGAGTTCGTTCTCTATGATATGGAACATACTGGCATCTCGTTGGAGACAATCAAGTGGCAGATAGCTGCATGCCGCGGGCTTGATGTGGCGCCCATGGTGCGGGTGCCAAGCTCTGATTATCATTTTCTCGCCCGCGCGCTGGATGTTGGCTGCCACGGGGTGATGGTCCCCATGGTGGAGAGCAAGGCGGAGGCAGAAAAAATCGCTGAAGCAACCCGCTATCCCCCCACTGGCAGGCGCGGGGCAGCCTTTGGTTTTGCCCACGATGATTATGCGCCGGGCAACCCTGTCGACAAGATTGTTGAGGCCGATGCCCGCACTTTGGTGATCGCCCAGATTGAGAGCGAACGCGGGCTTGAGGCGGTTGATGAGATCGCGGCCGTTGACGGCATTGATGTGCTGTGGCTTGGACATTTTGACCTCACAAACTTTCTTGGCATACCCGGCGATTTCGAAAATCCGAAATTTATTGATGCGGTGAAGCGCGTGGTGGTCGCAGGTAAAAAGCATGGCAAGGGTCTGGCGTTCATGTGCGCCAACCCGGAAACGGTTTCCGAGTTCAAGGCGCTGGGGTTCAACATGTTTGGGGCGGGAACAGACCAGGGCCTGCTAATGGCGGGTGTTCAAAACATTCTCAAAGGCGCTGAGGAATAGAAAATGACATTTAAGGTTGGCGTGACCCGCGATTTGTTAATGGCAGACGGAAAGCCATGTTTTGGCACAACGGCGTTTGATGTGTTGCAGGCTAATCCAGACATTTCATGGGAGTGGATACCGGAAGACCTGGACGAGATTACACCCGATGTGGCAGCGCGTTATGATGCGCTTCATGTCAACTTACCACGCGTTACCGCAGCGTCAATTGCCCGCGATGATTGCCGGGTGAAGATCGTTGCCCGCAATGGGGTGGGCTATGACACGGTCGATCTTGATGCAACCGTTGCAAAGAACATTATCGTGACCAACACCCCGGTTGCGGTGCGCCGCCCCGTGGCGGTGGCCGCGCTGACCATGGTGTTTGCCCTTGCCGGCAGGCTTTTTAAGAAAGACCAACTGGTACGTGAGGGCCGCTGGAATGAACGGGTGGACTATATGGGCCAGGGGCTCACCACCCGCACCCTTGGGGTGATTGGCGCGGGCAGCATCGGCAAGGAAACCCTCGCCCTGGCAAGACCCTTTTTTGGGCGTATGGTTGCAGCCGACCCGAATGCAGACATACAAGAGATCGAGGCGTTGGGGGCTGACATTCTTCCCCTAGATGAGATGATGGCTGAAGCTGATTTCGTGGTGACATGTTGTGATCTCAACGATGCCACCTTTCACCTGGTCAACGAAGAGCGTCTGGCGTTAATGAAGCAAGATGCCTATTTCATCAACATGGCACGCGGGCCGGTGCACGATGAAAAAGCACTAACGGCAGCCCTTGTGGCAGGAAAAATTGACGGCGCCGGGTTGGATGTAACCGAGCGCGAGCCCATTGAACCAGACAGCCCATTGCTCGATATGGAGAACGTAATCATCACCGCCCATGCCTTGTGCTGGACCGATGAATGCTTTTACGACATCGCCGCGACTGCATTGCAATCCATTGTCGATTGCAGCTTGGGCAAGCGGCCAAAGTTTGTGGTTGAACCGCGCCCTATTTTTTAAACTTTGCAATAGATTGGGCCAACTCTATTATGGACGCGCGCATTGCGCAGTCCTCTACTTTTGAAAAAGCGCTAAGCAGTTCATGGGCGTCGCGCATATTGACCACTGACTGAAACGTTATATCTTCGCGTAACGTGTCCTCTTTGGCGTCTTCCTGCGGGAAAAAGTAAGATACGCTGACGTTTAATTTTGAAGAAAGTTCAAAGAGGCGACTTGCGCTAACCCGATTTTTCCCACGTTCGTATTTCTGTATTTGTTGACTTGTTACCCCAAGTTGGCGCGCGAGCGACCTTTGGCTTAGGTCAAGCGAGACGCGGCGCATCAAAATTCTGTTTCCAACATGCAGATCAATTGGATGGGGCAAACTAATCTCTCTTTGGTGCGTGTCATTTGGCAATACACACTTTTAATGAGAGAAAAAGGTGGGGATCAATTCCCCAGATTTCGGTCCAAAATACGAAAAAAAACACACCCATGGATGATTTTTGTTACCTAATTGTTGAATGTGGTCTTCCAAGTTTACAACGATTTACTGTATAAGAAGCTTGATTTAGATTTTATTTATTTCATTGGAAATGCTATTTGGATGCCAAGCGGGCAAGATCAATCTATCTTATTCGAAATGTTGCGTTCTTTCGCGACGTTGGCGCGCACCCTTAACTTATCTGAAGC
>JBPCVX010000228.1:0-8342 GCA_051010095.1 Hyphomicrobiales bacterium | reverse complement strand
TGAGATGCGTTCAATTGTGCTGCGCGATCCGAAGGGTTTTCCGCAAGAGATACACTCAAAAGGTTCCTCCTCGTTGAGCACGGTGGGTGAAATTGCAGACGCTGTGAAGTTGTAGCGTGGTTCGAGAGTTATGACGTTTTCTGGACATGTGCTGCGGCACAATCCGCATTGAACACATGCTTGCTCAACGAAGTTAACTTGGGGCTTTTCTGGATTATCGGAAAGAGCGTTCATGGGACATGCTGAAACGCATGCGAGACACATGGTGCACCCTTCAGTGTTGATCGAAATTTGACCATATGGGGCGTTAACCGGTAGAGAAGTTGTATCTTGCGGCGAAGGACTTGCTGAGTTGAGCAAGGTGAGGGCAGTGCGCGCCATCTCGCGTTTGTCATTGGTTGCAACAAACCCATGTTGCAAAAGAGGCTTCAATTGTGGCTGCGTCCAAACCAGTGCTTCGACTTTATCTGGGTCGGCTTCATCGCATAGCGTTATCCGTTGTGTGCCCTCATAACCCATACCATCCAAGAGCGTTGTCACTAGCTCTGCTTGGTATTTTAGCCCTTCGGTTTCATCGCGTTTCTTCGGATCGACGAGGAGATAAATCGAGGAAGCTCCTGATGCAAATGCGGTCGCGAACCAATCATGACCGGTCTGCGTGACCTCATTCAACGCAAATGGGATAACGTTCGCTGGCAATCCCTTACCAAAGCGGGACATCGCTGAAATCATTTCAGCACCGTGGCGCTCGTCATGCACCAGCAGATGGGGATCTGTGCCGCCAGCCGCAAGATAGGTGTTCAGAAGGGTTTGCACGCGTTCGCCAAGTGAGATCCGCTTCGGCATTGCGTATGACACAGCACCTGACGGACATACAGAAGAACATGATCCACATCCGCCACAAATCACATGATCAAACTCAACCAAGTCTCCAGCAGGTGTGATTGCTGAGGCTGGGCACACGTCCAGGCACCGTGTGCAGCCAATTATTGTTGAACGCGAATGTGCGCAGAGTTCTTCTGAATAAGAGACATAAAGAGGTTTTTCAAATTCCCCCGCCAATTGCGCTGCTTCAAATATGGCATCTGATAGAGCAGCAGGGTTTCGGTGGTCGCACTTGAAATAGCCGTCGCGCTTTTCATGGGCTGGAAACAGCGGATCAGCTGCGCTCATGTCGAATATAATGCTGCAAGATGATGCAGCGCCATCTTGCGCCATCAGAAATTCAAGTTGAGAGCGTGATGATGCCATTGCAGGAGCATAGCCGTTTACGGTGATTTCAAACGAACCGAAATGACCTTGCGCAGCTGTGATCTCTCCTGCGTGAATTGGCACATCGACCATGTTAGGTGGGATGACGTCAGATGATTCACGCAACAACAAAGATACAGACAAGTGCTCGTTTAGTTTGCGAGCAGCCTCAAGAGCTGCTTGTCCATCGCCATAAACGAGGCACACACCATCTGAGTTGATTGGCAGGGCTCGAGGTTCTGGAATATCCAGCGCGGCTTCTGCGAGCAGGGCGGAAATCTTTGGGGATGCATTTGCGCCTTCTGCAGACCATCCCGCACGCTCTCGAATGTTGGTGAAACTCAGCGTTCCTTCGTATTTGGCTTCATCAGCAAGTTCGCGAAAGAGCGGCGCTTCTTGGGTGCATGCGACCAACAGATCATCGCCTGTGCTTAACGCATCAGCGAAACGTGCCACTTCCGTTCGGCATAAGTGGTTGCACGGTTTTGCTTCATCATTAGCGCCCAAACCCTTGGTGATTTTCTTGGGATCCAGCTGCATAGTTTTTTCGCACGTGCAGAGCAACACGCGTTGGTCTTTGATGTTCATAAACGACTGCCTGACTTTGTTCCAAGATGTATCTTAAATTGTATCACGATTGCAGCAAGCCCAATTTCACGGCGTGGTTTGACCTCAGGTGCTTTTTTAGCGACAGTGCCGGTGAGAGGATTGGGTGTATGGCCGAAAAGCTGGAACGGGTGCCGTTAGGAATTGTACTCGAACGTCGCGAGAGTGATCATCCTTGGTTGGATTATGAGTGGGCTTTTGTTTCCGTAATCCCAGGCGCACCGTCGGTTGACGGTCCACGCGTCTTGCGCAAATCAGATGGTGTCACGCAATTTCATGCAGCAACTTTGGATCTTGAGCTTCATCGCACTGAATCAGAAGCTTACCATTACAATTTAACGTCTCCCGAACCGTCACTTTTCGTTGTTTTACGTGAAGATGACGAAGAAGAAAGCGGAGCGCCTATTGAAGCGGCACTGGTGACTGTGAGCCCTTATGAAGCGCAAGATTACCTTGATTCTTCAGAAGATATTGTTGAGCGTATATTGTTACCTGCAGAGCTTCGGGCGTGGGTGGAAGGGTTTGTTGATGCCCATTACGCACCGCAAGAATTTAAAAAGCGCAAGCGTGATCGTTTAAAGCAAGAAGATCACAAGTTTGGTCAAGAAACACTCGTCGAACTGCGCCGGCGCATGGGAAAAGAAGACGATGAGCACGAGAGATAATCCCGACAATTTGCTTTCGCGTTGGTCGCGCCGCAAACAGGATGTGGCGCGCGAAGAGGCGACACAAGACGCTGCGACCGATCTGGAGCAAGAGAATGCGCTCGAACCGGAAACAGAAGAGGAAGCTCTTGCTTTGCTGAGAGAGAATGATCCAGAGCTTGCCGAAAAGATTGCCGCAACCGATATCAGCAAACTCACATATGAAGATGATTTTACGATTTTTATGTCAAAGAAAGTACCGGAATTGATACGCCGCAGGGCGCTGTCTCAGCTTTGGTTAAGTGATCCGGTGTTAGCGAATGTTGATGGGCTTAACGATTACGACGAGGACTTCAAAACCGCAGCAGAGCTTTCCAAAGGGATCACAAGTTCCTGGGAACCGGGCAGGGGGTATGCGCGCCCAGAGGAAGAAGACATCGAAATTGCCGACGACGACACAATAGTTCAAGACTTAGACGACGAGTTGGCTGAAAATATAGATGAAGATGAAGGCGACGAAGAAACATCGCCATTGGAAGAAGAGCCTGCGCTTGCTGAGACAGAAGATCCCAGCGAAAATTCAGATGTAGATACTGAACCTCGTGAAAAAGCGTGAGCCGCTATAGAGTTTCAGTCGCGAAATATTGTCTGCGGACAATCGTCCAAGCGGTATTTTCTGCGCTAATGATGCGATGGCGGTTGGCCTGCTCACGGTAGCTAAAGAGCAGTTTAACCTGTCTGTCCCAAACGAGCTTGCAATTGTCGGTTTCGATGACATTCCAATGTCGTCGTGGCCCTGTTTCCAAGTCACTACAATAAGAAATCCTGTGCTGCCGACCGCCAAGGAGGTTGTGAGACTTCTAAATCTGAGGCGGTTTAATCCTGAGCACCCTTCGCAAATTATTCGAATCGAGCCTGTGTTAATTATCAGGAACACCGCTTAGATTTGAGGTCGGAGAGAATTCATGCATTCGATTTGGCTGATGCCTGATATCGTTATGACGCAAAGGTTGCGAAGCATAATTGAGAGCTTGTCGCATGGGCTCGACGGCCCGGTTTTTGAGCCTCACATTACGTTTGTTGGCGATATCTCTGGAGATATCGCGGAAAGTGAAAAAAATGCATGGCGCTTAAACCTGCGCTTACGAGAGAGCCATCAACGTTTCAGAGCATCGAAATGAGCGAAAATCATTTCATGTATTTGTTTGCGACTGTTTCAGTTTCTGATCACTTGCATGCCTTACGGACGAAACTCTTTCAATCTCTGAATATGGATGTCTGCGAATGGCGACCGCACATTAGCTTAGCCTACGGTGCCGGCAAAGTTGCCAAGCGGCGCAGGATATCGAAGGAATTAACCTCTATACTGGCGGGTGTGGAGTTTTCTATTTCTTCACTCGAGATCGTGATGGCTTCTCAACAGACCAAACCAGATGTGTGGGAGGTTGTTAAAAGAATCGACTTTAACTTAGCGGGAGCAGGTTAGTGCTTACTGAGCAATTGGCGTTCGAGAAGTCGAAAGATCGCTCTTGCAAGAAGCAAAATACCTTGCGAATCAGCGACACCCACAATCAACAATTCTGTGGAACTCTGGATCAACTGGCTATCTGATGGCAATTTTGAACTTCATAATTGGTCTTGCCGGGGCAACAATGTTGCTTTTGTTCTCAGTTCGATTGGTTCGCACGGGCATCGAGAGGGCGTATGGAGCGTCGTTCCGGCGCTTATTGCGCGATCAAACTAGCTTACTTGGCGCGTCTGCAACGGGTGTTTCGTTTGCGGTAATTCTGCAGAGCTCGGCCGCTGTTGCGCTCCTTGCTGCTGGGTTTCTTGCGTCAGGATATCTCTCGTTTCCAACAGCTTTGGCCATAGTGCTTGGGGGTGATCTTGGATCAGCCCTCATCGTGCAAATTTTGTCGTTTCCGATTGGATGGATTGTCTCGCCATTGCTCGCAATAGGCGGTTGGCTAGCAGTAAAATCCGAGAACCGTCGTTGGCGTCAGCACGGGCGCATTATTATGGGTATTGCGCTCATCCTCATTTCTCTTGAGTTGATTCGTGAGGTTGTCGAGCCTGTCCGAGACAGCGCGTTTCTGCCAGCTGCTGCTTCATATTTGGCATCTGATCCAATTACCGGGTTTCTTGTTGGCGCCGGTCTGGCGTTCATTATGCATTCCGGTGTTGCCGCAATACTTATTTTGGTCACGTTTGTGCAGATCGACACACTGCCTTTTAGTGCCGGGTTTGCAATCATGTTGGGTGCAAACTTTGGCAGCGGGCTCATTCCTGTTTGGCTAACCCGTGACATGGATGTTTCCGCGCGGCGACTTGTGATTGCCAATCTAGGTCTGCGAGGTCTCCTGGCGGTGTTCATTTTCGCTGCAACTTACGTCACGCCGATGCTCGATTGGATTGAAGCGTTAAGCATCAGCGACGCGCAAGCGCTGATCGTGTCCCACATTGCATTCAATGCGCTGTTGCTGGTGTTGTCGCTTCCCATGTGTCGCATGATTGAACCCGTAACTGTAAAGCTGCTTGCTGAAGGCTCTGGTGTGTCCGGATTGACCTCGCAAATCGAACCTGGATCAAATTTGGAACCCAGCGCGCTTAAATCGCCCAATTTGGCTCTAACCAGTCTTAAACAAGAGTTGTTGCGCATGTCAGCTTTGGTTGAGACAATGTTCAGGCCAGCGCTTGAAATGTATTTGTCTGATGATGCCGAGTGTCGAAAAGCAATTCAAGACATGGATGACCAAGTCAATGAATGCCTTGCTGGCATACGTGCCTACGTCGCCGCCATTCCCAAAAGCTCGTATAAGAAATCTGAGGCGCGCTCAGCGCGCGACATGGTGGAATATGCCATTCGATTAGAAGCTGCTGGCGATGTTATTTCCAAAAGGCTGACCGGCCTGGCGGAAACACTACACGCAAAAAATTGGGTCTTCAGCGATGCTGGACAGAACGAACTGATTAAGATGCATGAAGACATCCTGGCCAATTTCAAACTTGCCGCCAATGTTTTGATATTCGACGACCCTGAAAGCGCGCGTCTTCTCAGTCTTGAAAAAACTGAAATAAAGCGTGCGGAACGCGACAGCCGGAAGAGACACCTTAAACGTTTGCAGAAAGGCAAATCTGAGAGCTTTGAAACTTCAGATATACATCTCGAGACGCTTCGCGCTTTGCGCGAAATAAACAGCCACGTCTCAGCGGTTGCCTACCCGGTTCTTTATGAAACAGGGCAATTGCTTGAAACACGCCTCATCCAGGAAATGCCTCAGAAATCGACACCAGCAAAAAAACAGGCAAAATAAATTCGATACGTTTGCAACCTGCTGAGTGCTTTGGTGAGGTGATTGCTGAACGCGTTCGGCGCGGGTCAAATGTTTGATGCCTTGAACCGGAAAGCACGCTAAAGAGTTTCGTCTGCGAGATGTTGACGCAGAAAGTCGCGGTACTCATTCGTCAGAGTTTCCACATATTCCTCATGATCATCGATGTTTAAAACCGATTTTCCCACATGGGCATTGTAACGCGCTGCGGCATATAAGAAGGCCATGTGCAATTGTGTTGCTTGGACCGTCCGATTGTGGCGGTTTGCCACGTCGATGAAGCTATCGGCGACCTTGAGAAAGCCTGCTGTGTCTAGCTGTCCTTCAGTGCGTGCAGCCCGTCGCTGCTTCCGATTCGGGGTGTTTTCATCGCTCATGACTCTTTCGCCTTCCGTTTAATTTGCGGTAATACCTTATATAAGTATAAAAAATTCCGCGAGATGATTTGACGTGAGCAAAAATGCAGTTATTCTCTGTGGCACAAATAGGGAAGAGGGAAGTAAAAGCTTTCCCATGGTGAGAGACTGATTAACAGTCGAAGAAACGCGCCTGGTTTCGACCGGGACAAGCCTGTTCATAACAGGCAATAACGTAGGGGCGTTGTATGGCGGGAATTGCCGATCAGGACAAACCCATGGTGAGGTTTGACAGTGTACAAAAAAGTTATGACGGCGAAATTCTTGTCGTTAAAGATTTAAATCTCGACATTGCAACTGGTGAATTTCTCACCATGCTTGGGCCTTCTGGGTCGGGGAAAACCACATGCCTCATGATGTTGGCAGGGTTTGAACCAGCAACGCACGGAGAGATTTATCTCAACGACAAGCCAATTAACAACGTGGCGCCACATCGGCGCGGCATTGGCATGGTGTTTCAAAACTATGCGCTATTTCCGCATATGACCGTCGCTGAAAATCTTGCCTTTCCACTTCAGGTTCGCAGTATGGATAAGTCTGAAGTTGAGCAGAAGGTGCAGCGGGCCCTCGATATGGTCGAGCTGGGCAGCTTTGGAGCGCGCCGGCCCGCACAGTTATCTGGCGGGCAGCAACAGCGCGTCGCCGTTGCGCGTGCCTTGGTGTTCGAGCCAGATTTGGTATTGATGGATGAACCGCTTGGCGCGCTTGATAAGCAACTGCGCGAGCAGATGCAGTATGAGATCAAGCACATTCATGAGAATCTAGGCGTGACGGTCGTTTATGTAACGCACGACCAATCTGAAGCACTGACAATGTCTGACCGTGTTGCTGTTTTTAATGATGGAATAATTCAACAACTCTCGTCACCGGATGAACTCTACGAGCGCCCAATGTCGAGCTTTGTTGCGCAGTTTATTGGCGAGAACAACAAGCTCCACGGCAAAATTTCAAAGACCGCAAAAGACGATACCTGCCAGGTTGTTTTGCAGGATGGTCAGAAAGTGAACGCCTTAAACGTCAACACTGATGGTGAGGGCGCGACAACAACGCTTTCTTTGCGCCCTGAGCGCGTTGAAATTAATCCAGCCAGTGGCTCTGTGCCGAATGTTCTGGAGGGCGAAATTAGAGAGCTCATCTATCTGGGTGATCATATCCGCACACGCATGGAAGTCGCGGGTGATGATGAGTTTATTGTTAAGATACCCAATACGTCAGGGCACGCTACGCTGGCTGAGGGAACGCGAGCCAAAATTGGCTGGCAAACTGAGGATTGCCGCGCGCTAAATCCGATTTGACCCAAGGTCGGAGTGAGTGTGTTGGTGGTGGGCAGGACAAGAAGATTGAGGGAACTAACCTGCACAAAATTGAAGTCTAAGACTGTAAAACCAAGGGAGTACAAACAGTATGAAGAAATTCAATATGAAAGCTCTGCTTTCAACGGCTGCAGTGACTGTGGCACTCAGCATGGGTTCGGCCCAAGCTGAAGACGCAATTACTGCAGTATCATGGGGTGGTGCTTATACAAAAAGTCAGGTGAAGGCGTATCACGAACCATTCACCAAAGAGACTGGCGTTAAGATCAACTCAGTTGATTACAATGGCGGCGTTGCTGAGATTAAAGCTCAGGTGGAAGCTGGTAACGTGACATGGGATATCGTTGACGTTGAGCTTTCCGATGCCGTGCGTGGTTGTGATGAAGGTCTGCTTGAGCGTATCGATCATTCGATGCTGCCAGCTGCACCAGATGGCACACCAGCCAAAGATGACTTCTTGGAAGGCACATTGCATGAGTGCGCGGTGGCAAACATCGTGTGGTCAACCATTTATGCTTATGACACCACAAAGATTACAGGTGATAAGCCGATGACAATAGCCGATTTCTTCAATATTGAGAAATGGCCTGGCAAACGCGGCTTGCGTAAAAATCCAAAAGCAAACCTTGAAATGGCGCTGATCGCTGATGGCGTTGCTGCTGATAAAGTTTACGAAACACTTTCAACGCCTGAAGGCCTTGATCGTGCATTTGCTAAGCTCGATACCCTCAAAGGCAATATCGTTTGGTGGGAAGCTGGTGCTCAACCTCCACAATTGCT
>JBPCVX010000227.1:0-3042 GCA_051010095.1 Hyphomicrobiales bacterium | reverse complement strand
TCGCGCGGTAGCATAAAAGATCGCTACCCGCATATTCAACAATTTCCGAGATAATGTCTTCGCGCCGCGGTGCCACCCGGTCGATGGCTGTGTTGGCAAAACGTGTAAACGGCATTGTATCTGGATCAATGAATTCCTTTTGATCGCTCCATTCCTGTGCGATTGCACGCGCAAGTCTTTCATTCGGCAGCGCTAGAGTGTTTTTCATTGGCGTGCGCACGGGCTTATCGTCCAACGAGATCGCAAAAAGATCACCATCAACAGAGACTTCAACGGACTCATAGAATTTACGCGGCAGTTGGCGTTCATAAATCGCTTGCTTGCTAATTTTGCGCGCCAAATCACCTGTGTCTATCCCTGGTGGTTGTTTACTCGCCATGCGCCACCTCACGCGTGTTTAAAAAATGTTCTAGATACGCATCAAGTTCATGATGAGTATGCGCAAAATAGTGCGGTGCGCTCGCCACTAACGCGTCATTGGAATGATATCCCCACGAAACCGCCATGGCATGTACGCTCGCCGCATGGGCCATATCGATATCATATGTTGTATCTCCGATCATCAACGTACGTTGAGGCTCGACGCCCGTTTCGGAAAGTGCATTGTGGATCATGCCAGGATGAGGTTTAGAGGGGGCATCATCAGCCGTTTGGATGGTGATAAAGTGGTCGTGAAGACCGAACCCATCAATAATGCGCCGCACGCCGCGCTGAGATTTCCCAGTTGCGATACCTAATAATACATCGTCGTCATTATTCAGCGCCTTCACGATTTCAAACATGCCTTCATAAAAAGGCTCGTGGTTATCTGGGTTCTGGCGGGCTTCCCAGAAAGCTTGCTTATAGGCTTCCGCAAGTTGAACATGCTCTTTATGTGCTGCGTTCGGAAGCAGTTTTTGCATGGCTTCAACCAGTGAAAGACCAACTATAGAAAGTGCTCGCTCACGCGACGGCGCGGTGAATCCAAGTTGTTGAAATGCGTTGGTCATCGACGCAAAAATGACATTCTGACTATCGATCAGCGTACCATCACAATCGAAGATGATGAGCTTCATGGAAGTAATTCCTCAGCATGCGCGCCATTTGCTGGGACAAACCCCAGCAAATTCCACGATTGTTGCATATGTGCTGGCAAAGGGGCTGACATCTCCAGCAAACCGCCATCTGGATGCGGGATCGAAATCGAGTTCGCATGAAGATGCAACCTGTTTTGCATCCCGCCCGGCAACTCCCAATTCTCGATGTTAAAATATTTTCCATCACCGATGATGGGATGACCAATATCGGCTGCGTGCGCTCGAAGTTGATGCGTTCGACCTGTAACCGGTTGCATGATCAACCAAGCAAGACGCTGCGCGGCCTGGTCTGCGACCACGAAGTGAGTAACGGCATGGCTTGCATCAGCCCGGCGCATACGTGAGGAACGCATACGTTCCCCAGTTTCATCTTGCTGCTTGCCGAGCCACGTCGAAATGCGCCCTTCGCGGGGTTTCGGAACGCCGCGTACGAGCGACCAATATATTTTACGGGTCTCCCGGGCTTTGAATGCCTCTGCAAGTTTAGAAGCCGCTGCACGTGTGCGCCCAATTACGAGTACTCCGGAAGTTTCCTTATCAAGGCGATGCACAAGCCGACCACGTTGTTGTCCACCCTGCTCCAACGATGCGAGCATCTTATCAACATGTGTGTTCTGACCTGAGCCTCCTTGAACCGCTAAGCCTGCAGGTTTGTTGAGCACCATTACAGTGCCATCGTCGTAGAGTGTCATCTCTTTCAGATCACTTAGTGCAGCCTGACTTATAGAGACCGCGCCACACGCTTCATTCTGCAGTGGAGGTACCCGAATGATTTGCCCTACTTGTAGTCGTTGATTGGATTTTACGCGCTTTCCATCCAAACGCACCTGCCCAGAGCGTAAGAGCTTTTGCAGGCGTCCGAAACTTAAGTCCGGATAAAGCGCCTTAAACCAGCGATCAAGACGCATCCCTTCTTCTTCAGGCGCAACTTCGCGCTGGCTAACCCCGCTCATTGTAGCACCACACGCATTAACCAGAGGCCTGCGAACAAAGCTAAGATTGAAAACGCAACAGATGCTCCCAGATAACTCCACGCCAACAAATGCGCTTTACGTTCCGTCAATATCGCGAAATCCAAAGAAAATGCAGAGAATGTTGTAAAGCCACCAAGAATTCCCGTCGTAAGGAAGTGTCGCACTTCTTGGGAAAGACTAAATTTGAGCGCCAAAGCGCTAATCAGCATTCCCATTAGGAACGAGCCCAAAACGTTGACGCAGAGTGTTCCCCACGGAAAACCACCCCCCATCAGCCGCAACGTTTGCGTGCCGATAAGATAACGGGCGGAAGCACCAAGCGCCCCACCAAGAGCGATCCAGATTAGAGTTGGCATGGCGCTCATATACCCGTGCGAGCGCCTCGCCGCAATGCTTCTGCACAGACACATTTGCTAATCGTGTTGGCCTTTACGCAAATTTCCTTCTTCACCTCAATTTGTGAACGCAAAGGTTGTTCTCAGCCCTTATTATTTTTTGAATTTGCAGCTATCATCTTCTCATTGAATTGAGTGTTTTTTTCAGTGAATCTCTTTTTTTGTGAAAGTGGACTTAAAGTAATGCGTAATTTCAGCTCTATTCTGTTGTTTTTATTAGGAATTTTCAGCACAGCGTCTCATGCGGAAGAAGATTTATACACGAAGAAGATTGTCGCTCACGTTGATCTCACAAACCAGCGCATGCACGTAACAATCGAGGGCTTATCTGCACACACCTGGAAAATCTCGTCTGGACGCAGCGGTTACCTCACACCGACGGGAACATACCAGCCTAAGTTTTTGCACAGAATGCATTATTCGAGACAGTATGATAACTCGCCAATGCCCCATTCTGTGTTTTTTTTCAGGGGTTATGCTGTTCACGGTACGTCTTATGTGCAACGGCTCGGTAGGCCCGCCTCACACGGCTGCATCAGGTTGGCGAAACCCCACGCCCGCAAGTTCTTTGATCTTGTGAAGGCCTTCGGAAAATCT
>JBPCVX010000226.1:0-7673 GCA_051010095.1 Hyphomicrobiales bacterium | reverse complement strand
TACTCCATTTCATTCACGATAGAGACGAGACCATCTATGCCTATTATCAGGCGGTTTGTGACAAGGTCGATATCGGCATTGCTATGTGGAGCCATCCAGACTCAGGATATTTAATGAACCCCGAATTGTGCGCTCGTGTTGCCGACTTACCCAATATTATGGGTATCAAGTATTCCGTACCAAGAGAGATGTACACCGAATTGACACGGCTTGTCGGCGACAAGATTTTGGTCTCCACGGCATCAGAAGATGAGTGGCTCGACAATATTATCGACTTGGGGTGGCAGCTTTATTTGTGTTCATCTCCACCCTATCTTTTGCAAACGAAAAATGATCGGCGCATGCATGACTATACGCAAGCGGCATTTTCCGGGGACATTGAAAAGGCACGTGCAATCAGTGCAAGTTTGGAGCCCGTCCGGCACGCGTTGAAAACGACGCGCCCCGGTGGGAAACCTCAAGCACATCAAAAATATTGGCAAGAATTGCTCGGCCAATCTGGTGGACCTGTGCGCCCACCCCTGCTCCAGCTTAGCGATGAAGAAAAAGAGCAAACCCGAAATGCCTTCCAAGCGTGCGGGCTGCAGGTTTAGGATAGAGAGCCAGGTATTAGTGTCTCGCACTTGAAAGGAAGAACATGGTTCGATTTGCTGCATGCGCGATGTTTGTCTTAGCCATACTCAGCATCGCTTCTCTGGCGCGTGCAGAGCCTAATGTGGACCTGGAACTTGTGTTGCTCGCAGACGCAACCGGTTCAATCGATGACAAAGAAATCGCTTTTCAACGTGAGGGATACGCCGAAGCAATAACATCGAGCGACGTTATAAGTGCCATAAAAGCAGGACTTCACGGAAAAATCGCTGTCACCTATGTGGAGTGGGCAGATGCAAACTCGCAGGAAACCGTTGTCGACTGGACGGTAATCGAAGATGAAACATCTGCGCGTTCATTTGCAGAAGCGCTTGTTAAACCGCCGCGGCGCGCATTTGGATATAACGCGATTGGCGCAGCACTGCTCTATGGCAAGACAAAAATTGAAACCAACAGCTTTGAGGGCATTCGCCGCGTGATTGATTTTTCAGCTGACAGCGCTAACAACTGGGATGGTCCACCAATTTTTGAAGCGCGCAAGCAGGTGCTTGACGCTGGTATTGTCATAAACGGGCTTGCGGTCTTATGCAGGCATTGCTCTGGTCAGCCATCAAATTATGATTTGGAGACCGCGTTCCGCAAAGACATCATCGGCGGGCCCGGCGCGTTCGTGGTAACGGTTGATAATGCGCCATCATTTGCAAGTGCGGTGCGCCGAAAGCTCATTCTCGAAATCGCGGGCACGCCCAGTGCACAGTTCGCAAAACAATGATTATCCGGGCAGCAACACCAAAAGACGTGGAACGCATCATTGCAATCGCTGATGCCGCTTACTCTATATACGTGGAAGCCATGGGCACAAAACCCGCTCCCATGATCGCTGATTTCGCCTCACACGTGGCCCAGCAAATCGTTTGGGTAGGTGACGATGAGGGCGTCGTTTGCGCCTACGTTGTGGCCATTGCCAAAGGGGATCATATGCACCTTGAAAATGTGGCCGTTGATCCGGCATGTCAGGGCAAAGGTTATGGGCTTAAAATGGTTCAATTCGTCGAAGACACGGCGCGGGCACAAAAACTTGCTGCGGTTGAGCTTTATACAAACATAAAAATGACCGGAAACCAGAAATGGTACCCGGCCATTGGATATAGAGAAATCGACCGCCGCGAAGAAGACGGGTTTTACCGCATCTTCTATCGCAAGCAGATTAGTCTTTAAGCTGATTCAAGATCAGGAATGCGCAGCACCTGGCCTGGATAAATCTTATCAGGGTGGCTTAGCATTGGCTTATTGGCTTCAAAAATAATATTGTATTTTCCGCCTTTGCCCTTGCCGTAATTCTCTTCAGAAATTTTCCAAAGCGTGTCGCCTTTTTGCACCGTGTAAAACACAGGGTCATTGGCATCCGCTGCGGCAACAGTTAAATCCGAAGCCTCAACTTTGGATATTCCCAACGAGTTACCAACCGCAACAATAGCTTTTTCGAAGATCGACTGGTCAGCCACATCCCCCTTGATGATGGCTTTGTCACCGTCAACCTCAATCTCAACACCCTCCGTGCCAAGACCTTGCGCTTCAAGTTCTTCCTTCAGCGCATCCGCAGATGGGGTTTCGTCATCGCTCGAAATGCCGAGCGCCTTACCTGCAGACTTAATGAAATCAAAGAGACCCATTGTGTCCCTCCTCCTCTTTTAAAATTAAAGAACCGGTTAACCATATTGGCGCACCTAGCTCACAAATCAAGCAAAATGCCCCGCACACCAACAAATTCACATCATTTTGGCGCAAAATCGGTGACGCGCCAGCCTTATGCGTATAATGTGTGCACGCACGTCCACCACGGACGCCAAGAATTACCTACAAAACCTAAAGAACAGGAGGCAAAGATGGCACTGCGCATAGGGAGTATTGCTCCGGATTTTGAAGCGGACACGACGGAAGGCCCGATTAAATTTCATGACTGGATTGGTGATGGTTGGTGCGTGATGTTTTCACATCCAAAAAACTTCACCCCTGTTTGCACCACCGAGCTTGGGTATATGGCAAAGCTAAAGCCAGAATTTGAGAAACGGAATGTAAAGATTCTCGGTCTCAGTGTTGATCCTGTCGAAGACCATCACAAATGGTCACAAGACATCCAATCAGCAACAGGTACCGCGCCAAACTACCCGTTGATCGGCGATCACGACCTTAAAGTTGCAAAATTGTTTGGCATGTTGCCCGATGATGTGGGTAGCAGTTCTGAGGGCCGGACTGCTGTTGATAATCAGACCGTGCGTAATGTCTATGTGATTGGGCCAGACAAAGCGATTAAAGCAATGATCACTTATCCCATGAGCACAGGACGTAACTTCGACGAAGTTCTGCGTCTTATCGATTCAGCCCAACTCACCGCCAATCACAAGGTTGCAACGCCAGTGAACTGGAAACAAGGAGAAGATGTGATCATCGTTCCTGCTGTTTCGAATGACGAGGCCGAAGAGCGCTTCCCCGATGGCTGGGAAGCCCCCCTTCCTTATTTGCGCCTCGTCCCGCAACCAAAAGACTAGAACTTAAAGAACAGAAAAACCGCGCCCTGAGCATCCCCAGGGTGCGGCAATTTTTTGCAAGGAACTGCATTATGAAGCTTCACCACGCAACCGCATCCCCCTTCGTCCGCACCGTTATGGTTTCTGCCCATGAATTGGGCGTAGCAGACCAGATAGACCTTATAGATCCAGGCGTTGTGTTGCCGGTTGAACGCCATGAAGGCGTGAGTAGTGATAATCCGCTGGGGCGCATCCCAACACTCATCACAGATGATGGCGATGCCATGTATGACAGCCGCGTAATCTGTGAATATTTGAACGATATCGCGAAGGGGTCGCTTTTTCCCGTAGACCACAAAGAGCGCTTCCGCGCGCTAACCCTTTTGGCATTGTCGCAAGGGGTTTGCGATACGGCTGTGAGCCTGCGCTACGAAACCTTTCTGCGCCCTCAAGAAAAGCAATGGGACATTTGGATCGAGCGCCAGAACCACCGCATTACCGACGCTCTAAATGCTCTTGAACAGAATTGGTTGCACGATCTTAAATCACTCAATGTGGGTACAATCGGCATCGCCGCAATGCTGGGTTATCTCGATTTCCGCTTCGATGATATGGGCTGGCGCACCGGCAGGCCCGGTCTGAAGGAATTCTATGAAACCTTTGCCGCCCGCCCTTCAATGAAGGCAACAGAGATTCCGCCAGTGTGACGACAATTGTCGATCGCGATGACAATCTTGCAGTCCTCACCGGGCTGCACCCTGAACCCCATGTGATCAACGCACTAGTTACCTGGCAGGTCGGTCTTCACTACGACACCAGCTATTCCAAGAACGCCTCATCCCATACAGGTGGTTTCCGCGCGCTCGTGAACTTCTAGCAAGCAGGTTGGTGGGCTTAGCGAAGGATTGCGTCGCTAGGGCCCGGACCAGTCGAGCGGGCAAATCTCGGCGCTGCGGCCATCGAAGCGCCAGTTGCGGCCAAACGCGCGCAGGCGGGACTTCTTGGCTTCAGAAACGATGATTTGCGGGGAAATCCAGTAACCTGAATTTTCAATCACCGTGTGCCCATCCCTATCACCGCCAGGAATGGGATCAATAATGCCCTCGATGATGTTGGGAATTGTGAAATGGCGCGTGTCGCCATCCACTTCATAGCTCACAGGTGCCTGGTAAACGCCAAGGAACTTGCCAACAAGAATAGAGAGAATTTTGGTGGTGCCGCCAGCACTGCCCGACATAATTTTAGTAAGCGCCTTGAGCTGATACACATCAGCTTTCTCATCCACATATACGCCTGCCGTCCAGTTGCCGCGGCTCATGAGACCTGGAATTTCCATGATCAAGCCAAGATTTATGCCAGAGAGATCGATATCGCCGAAATTGCCTTCGTCAATGCGTACCCCGCCCCAGGTCTGGCAATAGCCTTCCGTTGGCGGATGCATGCCCAATGACAATACGCACGGACAAAATACCGTACAATTACAGCTCAACATGAGCTCGCCCTTAAGTGTCCAAGGTTCTACAGCCGCCATATCCGTCTCCCTTTAAACGGCGTTTACGCCACTAAACTGTTTACTATAAGCCCCAAACCGCCAGCGATGAGAAGCACACCCGTGCCATACACCAATGGTTTCGGTTTCACTATCGTTTTTTCAGCCACCATAACAATGGCCAATCCCGCCATCCAAAATAGGTTCATCAGCCCTGTGACAAACATCACCAACATGAGTGCCCAGCAGCAGGCTAGACAGATGACCCCCTGACGCAGGCCCATCTCAAACACGCCACGTACATCATCGCGCCAATTGGCCATGAACCAGGTCATGGGTCGGCGGCATTTGGTAAGGCATTGATGCTTTGTCTCACTAAATTGCCAAGCACCCGCGCCTATCAGAATGACCCCCGCAATCCAGGTGTTTTGCAATACCAATTGCGGGGTCAATGCACCCATCTGCGCGAGGCCCCATTGTCCCAACGTTGCAGCGATGGCAAAGAGCGCCCACACACCCAGATACCCTGCCATCAATATGGAAGCATCCGGCACCTGCATGCCTTTGCGGTGGGCTGCGCCCGATATATCCAGATACACAGCGAGCATGGGTGCACCAGCTGGAAGCATCATCGCAAATGTCATGGCAAGCCACATGCCGAGTGCTGCGGCAAAATCATTTACGCCCCACCCCGTGCCAGTTGGTGCACATAAAGAGGCGATGAGCTGAGCCACAAACCCTTCGCCCTTAACAAGCGACATCGCCGCCAGCAGCACCCAAGCGCAGATGACAAGAATGCCCATGCAGGCCCAGGCGACAAATTGCGGCTGATCGAGTTGGCGGCGCAGCCAACCGACGCTTTCATCGCTATGAATATCAGGGCTGCTCACTTAGCTTCCCTTAAATTCGGCGGGGCGTTTATCCATAAAGGCACTCACACCTTCCTTGAAATCCTGGCTGCTTCCAAGCCTGCGTTGCAATTCAGCCTCAAGCGCCAATTGCTCGGCAAGCGAATTGCTGCCTGCAGCAGAGAGTGCCGTCTTGATGGCTGCAAAGGCTTTTGTCGGCTGGCCAGACATTTTGCGCGCCATCTCAAGCGCTGTGTCCAGCAAATCTTCGTCGTCGACGACATCCCAGATGAGGCCCCATTTCTTTGCCTTTTTGGCGCTGATTGGCTCAGCAAGCATGGCAAGCCCCGCAGCGCGCGCCGGCCCCAGCTTGCGAAACAGGGTCCACGTGCCGCCCGCATCAGGCATAAGGCCAATACGTGCGAAGGCTTGCAAAAAGCTAGCGCTTTTGGCCGCCAGCACAATATCGCAGGCAAGCGCAAAATTGGCACCGGCCCCCGCGGCGACACCATTTACAGCCGCAATAACTGGAAAAGGTGCAGTCTTCACCCACTCAATCAGAGGATTGAAATTGGTTGCGAGACTATCTCCCAGATCAATCGAGGTGGTAATATCTCGCTCGCCCAGATCCTGGCCCGCGCAAAACCCACGCCCAGCACCTGTCACCACCAGAGCACGCGTGCCAGCGGCATCAATTTTGGCGCGCACATCACGCAGCTCATCATGCATTTGGGCGGTAAAACTGTTGAGCTTATCAGGCCGGTTCAAGGTGAGAATGGCAAGCGGCCCATCCTGCTCATATGTGATCGTTTGGTATGTCATCGACGTACCCTAACAGAACAGTTTGCGATGGCAAACTGCGTCATAAGTGAACCTTGCCAAGAGGCGCCATTGCACTCATAGCTAAGGGATGAGAGCCATGAAGACATATGATGTTGCGGTGGTTGGCGGTGGCCCGGCCGGATTGGTAGCAGCCTGTCTGATGGCTGAACAAGGGCTTGAAACCATCTGCTGGATGGGCCCGCCACGCAATGATTTGCGCACAACGGCGCTGATGCAGGGCTCAATTCGTTTACTCACCCATATCGGCGTGTGGACGCCCGCGAAATCAAACAGTTGCGCCCCGCTTGATCATCTGGAAATTGTAGATGCCACAGGCCGCATGCCCAGGGCACCTACGGTGAAATTCAGCGCATCAGAATTGGGCCCTGAACCGTTTGGGTGGAATGTGCCTGTCTCGCTGCTAACGGACGCATTGACCGAACGACTGAGCAATATGCCAAACGTGATCTTGATTGCAGAGGCGGCGGATAAGGCATTGCCGGGTGGCGATCATGTGGTGCTTGAAAGTCTTGCAACAGGAGCGGTGGCGGCAAAACTCGTGCTTGCAGCCGACGGTCGAAAGTCCATGTGCCGCAAGGCGGCACGCATTTCCACATCCGACTGGGACTACCCGCAGGTCGCGGTGGTCACAACGTTTGCCCATGAACTGCCGCATGAGAACATATCAATTGAGTTTCACCGCAAGCCGGGCCCTTTAACAACGGTGCCCTTGCCTGGCAACCGCTCAAGCCTTGTGTGGGTGGAAACGGCCGAAGAGGCAAAAAGAATTGCTGCATTGAAAGACACTCGCTTTTGCAATGAGCTGACATTGAAAATGCAAGATCGCCTTGGCGCAATCTGTGAAGCAACGCCGCGTGCGCTGTTCCCGATTTCCGGTATGGCGGCGCGTAAATATGCCGACAAGCGGATCATTCTCATTGGCGAGGCAGGCCATATTATTCCGCCTATAGGCGCGCAAGGGCTGAATATCTCCCTGCGTGATGGCGCGCTTGCCGCCGAATTGGTTGGAGACGCACTTCGCGAGGGCCGTGATATTGGATCGCCCGGTCTGCTGGCGATCTACGATACCAAACGGCGAAAAGACATTTTCCCACGCCAGGTGGCGGTGGACTTACTTAACCGCACGCTCATATCGGGTTTCTTACCATTCCAGGGTGCGCGCAGCCTGGGCCTATCCGCGTTACAAAATATCGGCCCACTGCGCCGCCAAATCATGCGCGAAGGTCTGGCCCCTACACGCGGTCTGCCAAAACTAATGCAGGCCTAAACCACACTCTACTGTTTATTCAGGAATTCATCATTGTTGGCTGCCAGGCTGGGTGCGTGTTTGGGCTTATCTGGTGAGGTGCGAAACTGCGGCACAACAGAAACTGG